>JAPYSK010000003.1 GCA_029936515.1 Candidatus Thioglobus sp. | reverse complement strand
TCTTTTTTTAATTGTTCAGGAGAGACAATATGGCTCTAAATCTTGAAGCAAAAAAAGTAGTTGTTGAACAGGTCAATGCAGTAGCTATTAATGCAGTATCTGTAGGCGTTGCCGAGTATCGTGGATTGAATGTTGAACAAATGACTAATTTGCGGAACTCTGCGATTGATGCAGATGTTTCTTTACGTGTTGTAAAAAACACGCTTGCAAAGAAAGCGTTAGCTGAAACTGGTTGTGAGTGTATTACTCCAGTTTTAATTGGACCAGTTATCTTGGGGTTTTCCCAACAAGATCCAGGTGCTGTAGCGCGCGTTTTCCGTAACTTTATTAAAGATAATAAAGCGTTAGTCGTTAAAGGTTTGGGAGTTGCCGGTGAATTTGTTGATGCAGATCAACTTAAGAAAATCGCTAGCCTTCCAACTAAAGATCAAGCAATCAGTATGTTGATGGCGTTGATGCTTGCTCCAACTGAGAAGTTAGTAAGAACTTTAAATGAAGTTCCAACTAAGTTAACTCGTGTTGTGGCAGCTATACGTGATCAGCAATAATAATAATTATATAGAGGAGTAAATATCATGGCGAAATTAAGTAACGAAGATATTTTAAATGCAATAGCAGATATGTCTGTGATGGATGTTGTTGATTTAGTTTCAGCAATGGAAGATAAATTTGGTGTTTCAGCAGCAGCTGTTGCAGCAGCACCTGTTGCTGTAGCTACAGAAGCTGGAGCAGCTGTTGAAGAAAAGACTGAGTTTGATGTTGTATTAACAAGCTTTGGTGACAAGAAAGTTGCTGTTATTAAGGCTGTTCGTACCATCAGTGGATTAGGTCTTAAGGAAGCAAAGGATCTTGTTGAGAGTGCCCCTGCTCCTATTAAGGAAGGTGCATCTAAAGCGGAAGCTGAAGATATCCAAAAGCAGCTTGAAGAAGCTGGCGCTAGCGTAGAACTTAAGTAATTTGTTCGATGCTATAAACCAAAATCCCCTGAAGGGGATTTTGGTGTTTTTATTTAGAAGTAATTTTGAAAACAATTTATTGATTAATACGAGGCATTCATGACTTACTCATTTACAGAAAAAAAACGTATCAGAAATAATTTTGGAACAAGAGAATCGATTTTTAAAGAGCCAGATTTATTATCTATTCAGATTAATTCATTTAATTCTTTTATTCAAGAAGGAGTTTCTGAAAAGAAAGATATTGGCCTTCATTCTGTTTTTAAATCTGTATTTCCAATCACAGCTCTCAATGGTTATGCTGAAATTGAATATGTAGATTATGAGCTTCAAGAGCCAAAATATAATGTTAAAGAGTGTAAGCTTCGTGGGGTTACTTATGCTGGAACACTTCAAGTTAAACTTAACTTAGTGTTATTTGATAAAAATGGATCCAGTTTAAAGAAAAAACGTCGAGTAAAACAGGTTGTCGAAGAAAGTGTCTATCTAGGACAACTTCCATTGATGACAGATACTGGTACATTTGTTATTAATGGTACAGAACGTGTTGTAGTTTCACAACTTCATCGTTCGCCAGGAGTTATATTTGAGCATGATAAGGGAAAGACACACTCATCTGGAAAAATACTATTTTCTTCTCGAATTATTCCTTACCGTGGTTCATGGCTAGATTTTGAATTTGATCATCATGAGCATTTATTTGTTAGAATCGATAGAAGAAGAAAACTCCCTGTGACTACTTTGCTTCGCTCTATGGGTATGTCAACAAGTGAAATTATTGACAAATTCTTTAATCATATTGTTGTCAAACTAAAGTCTAAGTCGTGCGAATTGGCAGTTAAGGCTGAACGCCTTAAAGGCATAATAGCTGAATTTGATATAAAAATAGGTAAAGATATTGTTGTTGAAAAAGGGCGTCGAGTTACCGCTAGGCATGTCAAAATTCTCGATGCTGCTAAAGTTGACTCTCTTAATGTTCCAATTGAATATCTTTTAGGTAAAGTTGTTTCTTCTGATGTTGTTGATACTGATACAGGAGAAATTTTATTAAATGCGAATTCTTTGATAACTGAAGAATCAATTGAAGTTTTAACCACAGCAAAGATTAAAAAACTCAATATTATTTTTATTAATGATGCTGAAAATGGTATCTATATTTCAGATACTTTGCGTATTGATGAGCTGCAAACAGAAATTGAAGCTCGTATGTCAATTTACCATGTTATGAGACCAGGCGAACCAGCAACAGAAGATGCAGTTAACACTCTGTTTTCAAATTTGTTCTTTAATAACGATCGATATGATCTTTCTCGAGTTGGCCGAATGAAACTTAATAGGCGTCTTGGAATACCTTCAGAAGCTGGCGAGCATGTTTTAACCCATGATGATATTATTAATGTGATTAAGAAATTAATTGATATTAAAAATGGACATGATGTTGTAGATGATGTTGATACTTTAGCTAATAGACGCGTAAGAGCTATTGGTGAGATGATTGAAAACCAATTTAGAATTGGTCTTATTAGAGTCGAAAAAGCAGTTAAAGAAGGATTGAATCTTGCTGAAACTGATGAGCTAACACCAAAGGATTTAATTAACTCTAAGCCAGTTTCTGCTGCTGTCAGGGAATTTTTTGGCTCATCTCAGTTATCTCAGTTTATGGATCAAGTAAATCCTTTGTCTGGGGTGACGCATAAACGTCGTATTTCAGCATTAGGTCCGGGTGGATTAACTCGTGAACGTGCGGGTTTTGAGGTTCGTGATGTTCATCCGTCTCATTATGGGCGCTTATGTCCTATTGAGACTCCAGAAGGTCCAAATATTGGTTTAATAAATACTCTAGCGGTATATGCTAGAACAAATGATTATGGTTTTTTAGAGACCCCATATCAAGTTGTTAAGAATGGACTTGTGACTAAAGAAATTATCTATGTATCTGCAATTGATGAAATAGATCATACAATTGCTGCTGCAAATTCTACAGTTGATAGTAAAGGCTATTTAGTTGATGATCTAGTAGCTGGAAGACATAAAAATGAATTCGTTCTAGTAGATAAATCTGAAGTTACACTTATTGATATTGATTCTAAGCAGATAGCATCTGTAGCTGCTTCGCTTATTCCTTTCCTAGAACACGATGATGCCAACCGTGCATTAATGGGCTCAAACATGCAGCGCCAAGCTGTGCCAGTACTTCGCGCTGAAAAGCCGCTGGTTGGAACAGGTATTGAACGCGTTGTTGCAACTGATTCGCGTGTCTGTGTTATTGCAGATCATGATGGGGTTGTTGAGGCAGTTGATTCATCTAGAATTGTAATTCGAGTTGATGCTAAACAAGCTAAGGCTGGAGAGCTTGGTGTTGATATTTATAGTCTAACCAAGTACTCTCGTTCAAATCAAAATACTTGTATTAATCAAAAACCACTTGTTCAACCTGGCGATAAGATTGCTGCAGGTGATGTTCTTGCCGATGGTCCATCGACTGACTTAGGGGAGCTTGCTCTAGGTCAAAATATGATGATTGCTTTTATGCCTTGGAACGGTTATAACTTTGAAGATTCTATATTAATATCAGAAAAGGTTGTTCAGGAAGATCGCTACACTTCGATTCATATTGAAGAATTAACGGCCTATGCAAGAGACACAAAACTTGGAACTGAAGAGGTTACTGCAGATATTCCAAATGTAAGTGAATCAGCTCTCTCAAAGTTAGATGATGTTGGTATTGTTTATGTAGGGGCACGAGTTAAGGGTGGAGATATTTTAGTTGGAAAAGTCACACCTAAAAGTGAGACAGTTCTTTCTCCCGAAGAAAAGTTATTACGAGCTATTTTCGGAGAAAAAGCTAACAATGTAAAAGACACCTCTCTCAGAATGGGAGCTTCAAAGTCAGGAGTTGTAATCGATGTTCAAATCTTCACTAAAGATAGGGTTGAAAAAGACTCACGCGCACTTGTGATTGATGAAGAACGAATAGAGAATATTAAAAAAGATATCGATGATGAGTTTGGTATTATTGATGGTGATATCTTTCGCCGTATTCGCTTAAAACTTTCTGGTAATACTTCTAGCAGTAATATTGGTAGCATAAAAAGTGGTGACAAGCTTAGCTCTACAAATCTAAAAACACTTGAAAATAATGAAATAGCAAAATTGAAAGTTAAAGATGCTGATATTAATAAGGAAGTCGCTGTACTGGTTAAACAATCTAAAGCCAAGCAGGAAGAATTTGAACTTTTCTTTGAAGTGGAAAGAGCAAAAATTCAAGAAGGCGCTGATTTACCACCCGGTGTTCAGAAGATGGTCAAAGTTTATGTGGCTACAAGAAAAACGCTTCAGGTTGGTGATAAGATGGCTGGACGCCATGGAAACAAAGGCGTTATTTCTCGTGTGTCTCCTGTAGAAGACATGCCACACTTAGTAGATGGTACCCCGGTAGATGTAGTTCTTAATCCGCTTGGCGTTCCATCGCGTATGAATGTTGGACAGGTATTAGAGGTTCATTTAGGTTGGGCTGCTAAAGGCCTAGGTTATAAGATAGGTAACTTACTTGATGAGCATCGAAAAGATACTATTAAAAAAATACGTTCAATGCTTGATACTATTTATAACAGTTATGGAAAGACAGAAGATATAAAGTCTTTCAGTGATGATGAAATACTTGAGTTAGCAAATAATCTTCGTTCAGGTGTGCCAATGGCTACACCAGTATTTGATGGTATTAAAGAAGAAGATATTAAGTTATTACTTAAGATGGCTGATTTACCTGAGAGTGGTCAAATACAATTATATGATGGACGAACTGGCGATCCTTTTGATCGTGATATAACTGTAGGATATATGCATATGCTTAAGCTCAACCACTTAGTGGATGATAAGATGCATGCTCGTTCGACTGGGCCATATTCATTAGTAACTCAACAGCCACTTAGCGGTAAAGCTCAGTTTGGTGGACAAAGATTTGGAGAAATGGAAGTTTGGGCACTTGAGGCATACGGTGCGGCTTATACGCTTCGTGAAATGTTAACTGTTAAATCTGATGATGTTACCGGTAGAGCAAAAATGTATAAAAATATAGTTGACGGTGAGTATCGTACCGAGTCGGTTATGCCAGAATCGTTTAATGTTCTGGTGAAAGAAATTCGTGCATTGGGTATTGATGTTGAACTTGAACAAAATTAAATAAGGAGAATCCCTTGAAAGATTTATTACAAATTTTAAAACAGCAAAATAAAGACCAAGATTTTGATAAAATTAGAGTTGGTTTAGCGTCTCCTGAAAAAATTCGTTCATGGTCTTTTGGTGAAGTTAAAAAACCTGAAACTATCAACTATAGAACCTTCAAACCTGAAAGAGAGGGTTTGTTTTGTGCAAAAATTTTTGGTCCTATGAAAGACTTTGAGTGTTTATGTGGTAAATATAAACGAATGAAGTTTCGCAATGTGGTATGTGAAAAGTGTGGTGTAGAAGTTACCCTTTCTAAAGTAAGGCGAGAAAGAATGGGCCACATTGATCTTGCTGCCCCAGTTGCTCATATTTGGTATTTGAAGTCACTACCTTCAAGGCTTGGCTTGTTAATGGATATGACATTAAAAGATATTGAGAGAGTTCTTTATTTTGAGGCTTTTTTAGTAACAGATTCAGGTAATACTCCTTTAATTAAAAAACAACTCCTTACAGAAGAAATGTATTTTGATGCTTTGGATGAATATGGCGATGATGAGTTTGTTGCTAAAATGGGGGCAGAGGCTATTCAAGACGTACTTTCTGAAATGCAACTTGAAAAAGAGGCTGCAAATTTACGTGAGGAAGCACTTACTACAAAATCACAAACTAAACTTAAGAAAATTAATAAGCGTCTAAAGTTGGTTGATTCATTAATCAAATCAGGTAACAAGCCTGAATGGATGGTATTAAATGTATTACCTATTCTTCCGCCTGACCTAAGACCATTAGTTCCATTAGATGGCGGTCGTTTTGCAACCTCTGATTTAAATGATTTGTATCGCCGAGTGATCAATAGAAATAATCGACTTGCAAGACTATTAGAGCTTGATGCACCTGAGATTATTGTTCGTAATGAAAAGCGTATGCTTCAAGAGGCTGTTGATTCATTAATTGATAATGGTCGACGAGGACGTGCAGTTATGGGTAATAATAGACGCCCACTTAAGTCAATTGCAGATATGATTAAGGGTAAGCAAGGACGTTTTCGTCAAAATTTATTAGGAAAGAGGGTAGATTATTCGGGTCGATCAGTAATTGTTTGTGGTCCATATCTAAAGCTTCACCAATGTGGATTACCAAAAAAGATGGCGCTAGAACTTTTTAAGCCATTTATTTATAATCGTCTTCAGGCTAATGGCTTAGCTTCAACAATTAAGGCTGCTAAGAAAATGGTTGAAAGTGAAATTCCTGAAGTATGGGATATCCTTGAAAAGGTTGTTCACCAGCATCCTGTTCTTTTAAATCGTGCACCGACCCTTCACCGACTTGGTATTCAAGCGTTTGAGCCGCTCTTAATAGAAGGTAAGGCAATTCAACTTCACCCTCTTGTATGTACTGCATTTAATGCAGACTTTGATGGTGACCAGATGGCAGTTCATGTTCCACTTTCAGAAGAAGCTCAGTTAGAGGCGAGAACCTTAATGCTGGCATCAAATAATATTCTTCATTTGGCTAGTGGTGATCCAATTATTATTCCTTCTCAAGACGTAATATTAGGCCTCTATTATATGACCAGGGAAATGGTGAATCAGAAAGGTGAAGGTATGATTTTTGCAAATACTAATGAAGCCCTTACTGCTTATGGTGAAGATTTAGTTAGTCTTCATGCAAAAGTTAAATTAAGAGTACAAGATTATTCTAAAACAGAATCTGGATTCATGCCTAGTAACTCTCGCATAGTTGACACGACTGTTGGTCGATCAATATTTTCTAGAATTTTGCCTAAAGGCTTGAATTTTGATCTAATCAACGAAGCGTTATCAAAAAAAGTAGTTTCGAATTTAATTCATGTTTGCTACCGTTCTCAGGAACTCAAAGAAACAGTTATTTTTGCTGATCAAATGATGTATATGGGTTTTGAATATTCAACCAAATCGGGTATTTCTTTTTGCTCAAATGATATGATCATACCTCATGAGAAAACGGCTATGATTGATAAGGCTAATACACAAGTTAAAGATGTACAGAAGCAATTTGCTTCTGGAGTTGTAACTAATGGTGAACGCTACAATAAAGTCATTGATATCTGGTCGCGTACTTCTGAAGAAGTTGCAAAAGCCATGATGGATAAAGTAGGTTATGACACTGTAACTGATGCAGATGGCAATACTGAAAAAAAACCATCATTTAACTCAATCTTTATGATGGCAGATTCCGGCGCTAGAGGCTCGCCAGCGCAAATTCGTCAATTAGCAGGCATGCGCGGGCTAATGGCTAAACCAGATGGTTCTATTATTGAGACTCCAATCACAAGTAATTTCCGGGAAGGTCTCAATAATATGCAATACTTTATTTCAACGCATGGAGCTCGAAAAGGTTTGGCTGATACTGCATTAAAGACTGCTAATTCAGGCTACTTAACTCGTCGTCTTGTTGATGTCGGTCAAGATTTAGTGATCACAAAAGAAGATTGTGGCACACAAAATGGCTTAGTTATGAAGGCTGTTATTGATGGCGGTAATGTTGTTCAAACATTGGGCACTGCAGTGCTGGGTAGAATTCTAGCCGAAGATGTTTTATTACCAAATTCTAAAGAAATTCTTTTAGAAAAAGATCATTTAATAACTTTGTCTGATTCTGATCAGATCAATGAAATAGGAGTTGAATTGATCAAAGTACGATCAGCCATTACTTGTGAACTTTCATATGGCGTTTGTGCATCCTGCTATGGTAATGATATGGCAAGAGGTCATAAAATTGGTGTTGGCGAGGCAGTTGGAGTAATCGCTGCACAGTCAATTGGTGAGCCAGGAACTCAGTTAACGATGCGTACATTTCATATTGGTGGTGCTGCAAGTTCATCTACAGCTGTCAATAGTATTATTATTAATACAGATGGTATTGTACACTTTGAAAATATGAAATCTATAACTAACTCTAATGGAGACTTTGTAGTTATTTCAAGGTCTACTGAGGCATCTATTAGAAATGAATTAGGTCAAGTAAAAGAGAGGTATAAATTACCTTATGGGGCAGTTGTTCACTTTAAAGATGGTGGCGAAGTTAAAGCTAAAGATAAGATTGCGGACTGGGACCCACATACCCATCCTATTATTGCTGAAAATTCTGGCCGTGTATCATTTATTGATTTTGTTGAAGGGTTAACTGTATTAAAAAATTCTGATCCTTTAACAGGCTTAAATTTCTTTGAAATGATTGAAGAAGCAGAAAGAACTTCAGCCGCTAAGGATATGAAGCCAATGATTAAGCTAGTTGACAAAAAAGATAAAAAACTTGTACTGTCAACTCATTACTTACCTTCAGGAGTAAAAATTAACTTGGAAGATGGCCAGTTAATCGCTGCTGGTGAGATACTTGCTAAAATGCCAAAAGCGGTTTCTAAAACAAGTGATATCACTGGTGGTTTGCCTCGAGTTGCTGATTTGTTTGAGGCTCGAAAAGCCAAAGACCATGCAATTCTTGCAGAGTGTTCGGGAATTATAAGTCTTGGTACTCCGACAAAATCAAAGGTTCGTTTACTTATTACAAGTGAAGATGGTGAGATCACTGAAATGATGATTCATCAATGGCGAGCTATTAATGTATTTGACGGTGAAACTGTTGAGAAAGGTGATGTTATTTCTGATGGTCCTTCAAATCCTCATGATATCCTGCGTTTATTGGGTATTGAGGCTTTGGCAAACTATATTGTTAACGAAGTTCAGAATGTTTATCGCCTTCAGGGAGTTAAAATATCTGATAAGCACATCGAAGTAGTTGTAAAACAGATGCTAAGAAAAGTCGAAATTTTAGATTGTGGAGATTCTAAATACGTTAATGGTGAAACTGCAGAATATGCTCATGTTATTGAGAAAAATAAGCAACTTAATACTCAGGGCAAGTCAGTTATTGAATACCAGAGATTATTGATGGGTATTACTAAAGCATCATTATCAACTGAGTCATTTATTTCTGCTGCATCATTCCAAGAAACCACTAGGGTTCTAACTGAAGCCTCAATTACTGGAAGAGTTGATGATCTTCGAGGCCTTAAAGAGAATGTAATTGTAGGGCGTTTGATACCTGCGGGTACTGGATTTTCCCATCATCAAGAAAAAAGAAGAAGCCGAGAAATCTTAATGCAACCAAGCGAGGCAGAGCAGGAGTTATCTGCTCAACTTAGTGAGGTTGAAGCTGAAGAATAAGATTTAAATGATATAAAAGGGCTTCTCAAATTATTTATTATTTGAGAAGCCTAAGGTTTAATAATTAATAGAGCTAGTTCAATTATTCATTAATATAAGGATAATTGTTTGGAAGATTAATCCAAAACTATCATTATCTGGGTAATGATAAAATATACTCATGAAAAACTCACAGTTCACCAATCTCATTGAACAAGGTTATAACCATATTCCTTTTTCAAGAGAGGTTGTTGTGGATACTGATACTGCTTTGGCATTGTATCTTAAGTTAGCCAATAATCCATATAGTTATTTTCTAGAGTCAGTTCAAGGAGGGGAAAAATGGGGGCGATACTCATTTATTGGACTCTCAGCAGAGACAGTTATTAAAGTATATGACTATCAAATTGTTATTGAAAAAAATGGTGAGTTATTGGAACAATATGATGTTGAAGATCCTCTTGCATGGATTGAAGATTACCAAAATAAATTCAAAGTTCCGAAGTTGGAAAGCTTGCCAGATTTTAATGGAGGCTTGGTGGGTTATTTTGGTTATGAAATTATTCGCTATATAGAGCCAAAATTGTCAGGTATAAATAAAACTGATGAATTAAACGTTCCTGATATTTTATTAATGGTTTCTAACGACCTTTTAGTTGTTGATAATTTATCAAGTAAAGTCCACATAATTACTCACATTAATCCTAGTGTTGAATCTTACGAAGATGCTATTTCAAAACTTAGCTTGATTGAGGAAAATATTAAGAAACCATTTAATCATTTACCTGCTCCTTCTGAAAATATAAAAGCTGAAGACTTTGTCTCAAGTTTTGGTAGGAAAGATTTTTTAAAAGCTGTTGATAATGTACAGAAATATATTATTGCAGGTGACGTTATGCAGGTTGTTCCCTCACAGCGCTTAAGCTGCTCCTTTAAGGCCAAACCAATAGAGCTTTATCGTCAGTTAAGAATACTGAACCCTTCGCCATATATGTATTTTCTTAATCTAGATGAATTTTCAATAGTTGGCTCTTCACCCGAAATTTTAACGCGCGTAGATAATAATAATATTGCAACTATAAGGCCATTAGCTGGTACACGCTCAAGAGGTAAAACAACTAAAATGGACCTGCAGCTTGAAAAGGACCTTTTGACTGATGAAAAAGAGATTGCTGAACATTTAATGTTAATTGATTTGGGTCGTAATGATTTAGGACGAATTGCAAAAACAGGAAGTGTGACCCTTACTGATAAAATGTTTATTGAGAGATACTCTCATGTTATGCATATTGTTTCAAACGTTGAGTGTGAATTAAAAGATGGCATGAGTTCTATCGATGTATTAAAAGCTACTTTTCCAGCTGGCACTTTGAGTGGCGCACCCAAAGTAAGGGCTATGGAAATAATTAATGAAGTTGAAAGCTTGAAGCGTAATATTTATTCTGGCGCTATTGGAAATTTATCTTGGCATGGTGGTATGGACCTAGCAATTGCAATTAGAACAGCAGTAATTAAAGATGAAGTACTTTATGTACAAGCAGGGGCAGGTATAGTTTATGATTCATTACCTGAAATGGAGTGGCAAGAAACTATGGATAAAGCTCAAGCCTTAATCAGGGCAGCGCAAAATATATAATTAAATTTCGATCTGATTTATTTAGTTTAGTATTAGGCTATTAAATTTATAGAAATGCCCTAAGATGGCTATAAATTTGTTTGTAAAATAAAGATATATTATTCATATAATTTTCCTATAAATGGGCGCATCAGATTTTGTTCATCTCCAATGTCAAAGCGAGTATTCTGTAAAGAATAGTTTAATTCGTGTATCAAAACTTATTGAAAGTGTCCAAGAGGCAGGGATGACTAGCATTGCCTTGACAGATGATATGAGTCTTTTTTCAGCAATAAAATTCTATCAAAAGGCAATTTCAGCTGGCATCAAGCCTATTATTGGAGCCAAAATAACAGTAACTTTTGAATTGGGTAATTATGATATCTTGTTATTATGCCAAAATCAAAAAGGCTACCTCAATCTCTCTGAGCTTATATCTAAAGCTTACTTAAATGAGCAGGGAATTTCAAGTGTAAGCGTTACTGAAGAGCAACTCATCTCACACCAGAAAGGTTTAATTATGGTCGCAACTGCAGTGAGATCTGATATCGCACAACTACTTTTATCTAATGAGCATAGTCTTGCAGAAACAAAAGCTATTGGTTGGAAATCTATTTTTAATGATCGATACTATATTTCGGTTCAAAGAACTAATAGGTCTTTAGATGAGAATTTACTTAATCTCACTATAGACCTTGGATTGCAATTAGAAATTCCAGTAGTAGCAACTAATGATGTACAGTTTTTGACAAAAAATGATTATGAAGCCCATGAAGCTAGAATTTGTATTGCCCAAGGCGGTCTTTTAGACGATGCTCGAAGACTTAAAAATTTCAGTGAAACTCAGTATTTAAAAACTCCTAGTGAAATGTCAGATTTATTTTCTGACTTCCCCAATATTTTAAAAAATACTGTTGAATTATCAAAGCGATGTAACTTGCATTTTGAATTATTTGAGAAGAATTATCTTCCTATTTTCCCAACACCAAAAGGAAAATCAATTTCTGAGTTTTTTCATGAAGAGTCAATGTCAGGCCTTAAAGAGAGACTTAAAGGAATCAGTGTTAATGAAGAGATTTATTATGAGCGGTTAAATTTTGAGTTGTCTGTGATTCTAGAGATGGACTATCCGGGATATTTTTTGATTGTTTCAGATTTTATAAGGTGGGCTAAAGAGAATGGTATCCCTGTTGGTCCAGGAAGAGGCTCAGGGGCTGGATCTTTAGTTGCCTGGGCACTTTCTATTACAAATGTTGATCCTATTGAGCATGATCTTTTGTTTGAGCGTTTTCTTAATCCTGAACGTATCTCAATGCCTGATTTTGATATTGATTTTTGTACTGATCGTCGAGATGAGGTTATTGCATATGTTGCTAGCAAGTATGGAACTGATAAAGTTTCTCAAATTATTACTTATGGCACAATGGCAGCAAAGGGGGTTGTTAGAGATGTAGGGAGAGTATTAGGGCATCCATATGGTTTTAGTGATCAGATTTCTAAGATGATACCTAACGAATTAAAAATTACCTTAAGCAAAGCGTTAGAGGACTCTTCAGAGCTTAAATCACGCTATGATTCTGAAGAAAGTGTCTCCACACTTATTGATTTATCTCAAGATTTAGAAGGCTTGATTAGAAATGTTGGAACGCATGCTGGTGGTGTGATTATAGCACCGAGTAAGATCAGTGATTTTTGCCCAATCTATAAAGGATCTGATGAGTCAGATGTAGTAGTGTCACAGTTTGATAAAGATGATGTTGAGGCTGTAGGCCTTGTTAAATTTGACTTTCTTGGTTTGTCAAATCTAACTGTTATAGATAAAGCTGTAAAAATTATTGCAAAAAAAGGATTAAGTGATGGTTTGATAGATATTAATAAGCTTTCCTTAGATGATCCAAAGGTATATCAATTACTTCAAGATTGTGATACAACTGGAGTTTTTCAGCTTGAATCGGATGGTATGCGAGGCTACTTAAAAAAACTTAAGGCTGATTGTTTTGAAGATATTGTTGCTATGTTGGCTTTATATAGACCTGGGCCATTAGAGTCAGGAATGGTAGATGATTATATTCAAGTTAAGCATGGTGCTATAGTACGATATCCGCATAAAATACTAGAAGAAATTTTGAAACCAACAAATGGTGTATTTATTTATCAAGAACAAGTTATGAAGTCTGCGCAAGTTATGGCAGGCTATTCTTTGGGTGGGGCAGATATATTGCGACGAGCAATGGGTAAGAAAAAAACTGAAGAAATGGCAGAACAAAGAGAAGTGTTTGTAAAAGGAGCCTCTAAAAAAAATATTGAAAAAGATAAGGCAAATGAAATTTTTGATCTTATTGATAAGTTTTCAGGATATGGCTTTAATAAGTCTCACTCAGTTGCTTATGCGTATATTTCTTATCAAACTGCTTGGCTTAAAGCCCACTTTCCGGCTCCCTTTATGGCTGCAGTATTGTCTTCTGTGATGGATGATACGGATCGGATTGCATTTACAGTTGGAGAATCTAAGAAGAAAGGTGTCATATTTATTGCACCAGATATAAATCAATCTGAATATGAGTTTAGTATTATAGATAACACGACAATAGTATATGGACTAGGTGCTATAAAGGGAGTTGGTGAAGCCTTAGTGAGAGAAATAGTTTTACAGCGTGAGAAGAATGGAGATTATTCTGATATTTTTGATTTTTGTTTGCGAATAGAAAAGAGGAATCTAAATCGAAGAGCATTAGAGGCACTTATATATGCTGGCGCATTTGATATTTTTGGCATAAAAAGGGCTACCCTTATTGCCACTTATCCAAGCGCTAGGAGTCAGGCTGAGCAGAGACAAAATGACTTATCAAAAGGTCAAAGTAGTCTTTTTTCAGAAGTTGATAGCCATATTGAATACGAAAAAATGTATAAAAAAGGTTCCTACTTATCATTTAAGCAAATACTGATGTTTGAGAAAAATGTTATGGGTTATTACCTTAACCGACATCCTACAGATTGGTATAAGGGTGATTTAAAGTCAATAGTTTGCACTTTGCCAAAGGATCTTGTTTTTCGAAATAATAGAGAAGTACGTATTCTATCTTTGATCTCTGATATTAACTATCGTAATACTCGAAAAGGACAGATGGCCAGTTTAACAATTGAAGATGGTGAAAAGAAAGTTAATGCAGCAGTTTTTTCACAAGCTCTTGGGGTAAATAGTGATCAAATTGTTCTAGACGAAGTCGTCGTTATTTCAGGTAAAGTAAATAAGGATTTTAGAGAACAATGGCAGATAGTAGTTGATCGAATAGACCCAGTTGAAAAGGTACAGTTGAAATATGCTAAATATCTCAAAATAAAATTAAGTGAAGAAGATAAAAATGCGTATGTAGAGCTATGTAATTTACTTCAAGAGTTTCATGGAAAATGTCCAGTGATTATTGAATATCAATCTAATAATACTTTAGGAAAAATTCCTCTCACAAAAGAATACGATGTCTCACTTAATAGAGAACTCTTAGATACAATCGAGAAGAATTTTGGCCCTAAAAAATACAAAATTCAGTATTAGTTAAAATATAATTCTTAGACAAATAGCAGCATTAAGCGGTTAATAACAGCTATAAGTTAAAGAAAAATGAACATATATTAATACCATTTTAATTTATCTCTTTCTATTTAATATTAAAATCTAAATGTAGATAAACTTTTTTTAATAAAAAATCATATTTACCCTGAAAAGCCTTATTTAAAAGGGAAATCTATAAAAGTTATCCGCTATCTGACAATTAACTAGTATTCATGACATAGTTGAAATATATTCACAAATCTATAAAAACATAACTCATTGATTTATATATAAAAAATGGTTATGATTATTTATTAACCAAAACCATAGAATTTGCTAGTCTAGCGCATGATTTATGGTAGTATTAAGAGATATCACCAGAGTTATCCACAGTTTTGTGAGTAAGTCCATTAAGCCTTGATTTATAGGCATTTTTAACACTTAGAAAAAATATTTAGCAATTTTATTAATGATAATTTCAGCAATAATTTGCTTGCTATTTTTATCTATTTTTTCAGAGTTCTTTTCAGATATGAAGTGAACTTCGTTTTTATCAGACTTAAGACCAATCTCACTATTTGAGATATCATTTAAAATAATAGCATCACACTTCTTATTTTTTAATTTCTGTTTCGCATTAGAAATTAAATTTTCAGTTTCTGCTGCAAAACCGATACAGATTGGTTTGTCTTTTAATTTACAGACACTAGCTAGAATATCTTTGTTCTCTGTAAGTTGAATTGATTTTATTTTGCTTGTTTTTTTTATTTTATTAAGGCTTACTTTTGAAGGTCTATAATCTGCAACTGCAGCGCAGCTAATAAATAGGTCTTGGCTAGTAATGTTATTCATTACTGCGTCATACATTTCACTTGCACTAGTTACAAAAATAGTTTCAGCTCTCCTTTCAACATCAATAGAAATTGAGCCAACTACCAGTGTTGTTTTTGCACCGGCCTGGATACAGGCATGAGCTAGTGACATACCCATTTTTCCACTACTGTGATTAGATATGAATCTAACTGGATCTATTGCTTCAATAGTGCCACCTATTGTTATTAAAACTTTTTTACCACTTAGTGAGTTGCTCAAAAAAAGTTCTGCAGCTTGCTGTGCAATATCAATTGGCTCAGCCAGTCTTCCTTCTCCAACATCGCCACAAGCCTGCTCACCAAAACCTGGCTCTATGATAATTACGTTACGATTTTTGAGTAATTGAAGGTTCTCTTTCATTGCAAGTGAAGCATACATCTGTTGATTCATTGATGGCGCTATCATCACAGTGACGCTTGTTGCAAGTATTACAGTAGAGAGTAAGTCATCCGCTTCACCATGGCAAAGCTTAGCTATAGTGTTTGCAGAGGCCGGAGCAATGATTACTACATCTGCCCATTTTGCTAACTCTATATGGCCCATAGCAAGTTCAGCGTCTTTATCCCAAAGGTTGTCATGAACTTTATTTTTTGAAATTGTTTGTAGCGATCTTTCGCTAACAAATTCCCTTCCGCCATTGGTGATGACTACTCTAACTTCAGCACCTAAATCCTGTAGGCGCCTAACAATATCTGGAGACTTGTAAGCTGCAATTGAGCCGCTAACTCCTAACAAAACTCGTTTATTTGTTAGCGTGTTCATTTAAGGGTGGCTCTAATTTTGATATCAGTCCCAACATGTCTAATGTCAATAATACTCAATTCGATTTTTTCAGACATTGTCTTTAAGGGAATATCAATCATTGGTCTGGCATCATTTCCAAGAATTAATGGTGCAGTATAAATGATAAACTCATCAACTAGACATGCCTCTAACATTGCACCGTTGAGACCACTTCCAGCTTCAAGGAGCAAGTTATTGACCCCCATCTCTCCAAGCTTTGTAAGGGCTGATTTTAAATCTATCTTTCCATTTGAAAGAGTTTTTGAATTATCACTATTAAGTACAAGTGTATCCGCATTAGATGAAAAAATATTAAGTGACTTATCATTGATAACATTACCACTATCAATAATTACTCTGAGTGGATTTGAATCTATCTCATTAAGCCTGACTGTCATCATCGGGTTATCATTTATGATAGTACCTGATCCAGTCATGATTGCTTGATTTTCACTGCGAAGTTTATGTACATCTTTTCTAGCAGCATCTGAAGTAATCCATTTACTTTCTCCATTTTTCATTGCTGTTCTACCATCTAAACTCATAGCAATCTTTGAGGTGACAAATGGCATCCCAGTTCGCATCCTTTTAACAAATCCTCGATTGAGCTCACTTGCTTCATCTTCAAGCAAACCAACTTCAACTTGAATGTTGGCATCTTGTAGCATTTTAACTCCCCCTCCAGACACTAAAGGGTTGGGGTCAAGCATTGCAATAATAACTTTCTTAACTCCAGCTTTAATTAGTGCATCTGCACACGGAGGCGTTTTACCTTGATGAGAGCATGGTTCAAGAGTTACGTAGAGTGAAGTATTCTTAGCTTCATGATTAATTTGATCTAGAGCATTAATCTCAGCATGCCCTTCACCATACTGACGGTGAAAGTCTTGAGCAATAATTTCATTGTCACGAGTTATCACACAGCCCACCATTGGATTTGCTCCAACACTTGCTCGACCAAGCTCAGAAAGTTTGAGAGCAAGAGACATACATTCTGTATCTTGTTGAGTGAAAGCCATTATAATAATTGTATATAAATTACTTAACATTTTACTCGGGAGAGCGGTGTGGATGAACAGAAAAAACAAGCCCTAAAAGTAGCCCTTGGCCAAATCGAAAAACAGTTTGGAAAAGGATCTGTTATGTTCTTGGGCGACGAAGAGGCAAGAACAGATATTGAGGTGGTTTCTACAGGTAGTCTAAGCCTTGATATTGCACTTGGAATAGGTGGCTTGCCTAGAGGTAGGGTTATTGAAATTTATGGACCAGAGTCCTCAGGAAAAACAACAATGACCTTACATGTTATTGCAGAAATGCAAAAAATAGGTGGAACAGCAGCATTTATTGACGCTGAACATGCGCTCGACCCTACTTATGCAAGGAAACTAGGGGTAAATACTGATGACCTTTTAATTTCACAGCCTGATACTGGAGAGCAAGCCCTAGAAATTACAGATATGCTTGTTCGTTCAGGAAGTGTAGACATTGTTGTTATAGACTCTGTCGCTGCATTAACTCCAAAAGCTGAAATTGAAGGTGAAATGGGTGCTTCTCATATGGGGTTGCAGGCGAGATTGATGTCTCAAGCGCTCAGAAAGCTAACCTCTAATATAAAACGAACTAACACCATGGTTATATTTATTAACCAACTTCGCATGAAAATAGGAGTTATGTTTGGTAATCCTGAGACAACAACTGGTGGAAATGCACTTAAATTTTATGCGTCAGTTCGATTAGATATTCGTAGAATTGGTGCCATTAAAAAAGGCGATGAAATTCTTGGTAATGAAACCAGAGTTAAGGTTTTGAAAAATAAAGTCGCGCCTCCATTTAAAAAGGCAGAATTTCAAATTTTATACAATCAAGGTATTTCAAGAGAGAGTGAAATAATTGACTTAGGTGTCGAGCTTGGTCTTGTTGAAAAGGCTGGAGCTTGGTACAGTGTTGAAGGCGAAAGAATTGGCCAAGGCAAGGATAATGCAAGAGATTATTTAAAAGACCACACTAAGATGAGTCAAATGCTTGAGGGGAAAATTCGTGAAAAATTATTGAGTAGCGATCATGACGAACCAGAGTCAACAGAATAGATGCTACTCAGCTGCGCTAAAGATGTTGATGAGGCGTGAGTATTCTCAATTAGAATTATTAAAAAAATTACAACTTAAGGCTTTTGATGATGCAATCATTAATAACTCAATCTCACTTTTAGCTGAGCAAAACTTTCAAAGTGATGAACGATTTTCTGAGGCCTTTATTCTCATGAGGTATAACCAAGGGAAAGGTCCTTTGAAAATTGCATTTGAGCTTAAAGCAAGAGGCATTAACAAATTTAATTTAACTGCTTTTGATTGGTCTAAGTTAGCAAAAGAAGTTAGGATAAAAAAATTTGGACATGGTATATCCCTAGATTTCAAAGACCAAGCAAAACAAAAGCGTTTTTTGCAGTCGAGGGGCTTTGGTTTTGATGAAATTAATCAAGCATTCTAATAACCTTAAAAACCTAATTAGTTTATTAACCCCTCTATGAAATTTGAAATCACTAATACAGATAACAAAGCTCGCCGAGGAAAGCTAACCTTTGACCGTGGAGAGGTTAATACTCCAGCTTTTATGCCAGTTGGGACCTGTGGCACAGTCAAAGCAATGACAGTAGACGAGGTTAAAGACTTAGGAGCTGAAATTATTTTAGGTAACACTTTTCACCTCTCATTAACTCCAACAACTGAGGTTATTGAGGCGCATGGCGATTTACATGACTTTATGAATTGGTCTTGCCCAATACTGACTGATTCTGGAGGCTTTCAAGTCTTTAGTTTGGGTAAATTGAGAAAAATAACCGAGCAAGGCGTTAAATTTCGATCTCCAAAAGATGGCTCACTAATTTTTATGGGTCCTGAGGAATCCATGCAAATACAGCATAAATTGGGCTCAGATATTGTAATGATATTTGATGACTGCACAGCCTATCCAGGTGAAAAAAATGTTGTTGATGAGTCGATGCAACTGTCTTTAAGATGGGCAAAAAGGTCTCTGGATGAGCACCAAAGACTTAATAATAAAAATGCTATTTTTGGAATTGTTCAGGGCGGAATGCATAAAGAGCTCCGCCTTCATTCAATTGAGTCTTTAGTAGAGATGGGCTTTGATGGTTACGCAATTGGAGGTCTATCTGTTGGAGAACCTAAAGAAGAAATGATGGAAGTACTTAGTTATTTACCGGGTAAATTGCCAGCAAATAAACCAAGGTATTTAATGGGAGTTGGAACGCCTTCAGACCTAGTAAATGCTATCGCATGTGGGATTGACATGTTTGATTGTGTAATGCCTACGCGCAATGCAAGAAATGGTCATTTATTTACTTCAGAAGGTGTAGTTAAAATTAGAAATGCAAAATACAAGACAGATATTGGGCCACTTGATCCTAACTGTAAATGTTCAACCTGCGTCAACTATTCAAGGGCTTACCTTCATCATCTTCAAAAAACAAATGAGATATTAGGCTCTCGCTTAAATACATTTCATAACTTATACTATTATCAAGATTTAATGAAGTCAATTAGAAAAGCAATTGAAGCTAATACATTTTCTGAATTTAGAAAAATATTTTCTGCAGAACAGAATTTCTAATTAGGTCTCATTCTACTGTTTCTGTTACACCTGGATTTTTACTAAAGTATTCATCTAATAGAGTTCTCGCAAGTGGTGCGGCCTTTGAACTTCCGCTACCTGCATTTTCTACAATAATGGCTATAGCAACCTGTGGGTCTTCAATTGGGGCAAATCCAGTAAATAGCGCGTGGTCTCTTAATTTTTCATCAATATTGTCAGCAATATATTCTTCTTCTGGGTCCAGGCCAAAAACCTGAGCGGTTCCGGTCTTGCCTGCTAAGGTATATTTTAGTTTATTGTTTAATCTTCTTGCAGTACCTAGTTTTCCATAAATAACTTGTTTCATGCCTTCAATGATTGTTTCCCAATTATTAATATCTTTGATAGGTATTTGCCGTGAAGCTTTTTTTTGGTCCTGTGATACATCGCCATTTTTTGTTTGAGAGTGCATCATTACTTGCGGCGTTAATAGCTGACCTTTATTGGCAATAGCTGCAGTTGCTAATGCTAATTGAAGTGGGCTGGCTGTCATAAAACCTTGTCCAATTCCTGTAATCAGAGTTTCACCTCCATACCAAGGCTCATCTTTGTTAATTTTTTTCCATTCTCTTGAAGGTAAGACCCCGCCTAGTTCGCCAGGTAAATCAATATTTGTATTTTTCCCAAATTGAAATAGATCAAGGCTATCATGAATTTTATCAATTCCTAGTTTGTATGCTAAATCATAAAAAAATACATCACAAGATTGTGCAATGCCCTCAATCACATCAACATGACCATGACCATAACGCTTCCAGTCATTAAATTTTCTTGACCAATTTGCAAGCTTATAAAAACCCGGACAAAAAATTTGGTCTTTAATAGTAATATTGCCTAATTCCAGTCCAGCCAAAGCTACCATTGGTTTAATCGTTGATCCTGGCGGGTAAAGACCTTTAATACTTCGATCAAAAAGTGGTAAATTTTCGTCGTTGTAAAGCTCATTATATTGATCAAATGAAATTCCATTAACAAACCAGTTTGGGTTGAAAGTGGGGGTACTGACTAGGGTCAATATTGAGCCATCTTTTACATTAATAAGGACTATTGCGCCTCGATTATCACCCAATAGAGATTCAGCAGTCATCTGAAGATCTATATCAACATTCAGATAAATATCCTTACCAGGAATAGAGGGTTTAATGATAGTAGAATCTACAACACGGCCTGCAACATTTCTTTCAATTTGTCTCTCACCCGACTGACCATGAAGTAGATCTTCATACTGTTTCTCAATGCCTGTTTTTCCAACAAAGCTAGTACCAGTATAATTTTTTTTATCATAATAGCTTTTATCCTCTTTGCTCATAGATGAGACATAGCCTATAAGGTGAGCGCTAGAAATTCCATTAGGGTAAACCCGATGAAAATACGGCTCAACTTCTACTCCAGGTAGTTGATTTTTAACAAGGAATGATGCAGCATCTGATTCAGATAGATTGTATTTGATTGGTATGTTATGAAATTTTTTATAGTGGTTCAAATTTTTATTAAACTTAGCAATATCATCTTCATTAATTAAATTTTCTGTCTGTAATTCTAAAAAAGTGCCATTTAAATCATTAATTTTCTCGGGAGTAATCGTTAATCTATATGAGAACTCATTGGTAGCTAAAACCTTGCCATTGCGATCAAGTATCTTTCCTCGTATTGGAGTAATAGGAAGAGTCTGCATTTGATTTCCAAATGACTCTTCAGTGTAGTATTCATACTTAGTTATTTGTAGGTTAAATAGCCTTAAAACTAGAATAAAAGTCATTGCTATCATAAATAAATAAGCAATCATTATTCTTGATTTAAATACTTTTCTCTCTCGTTTAGTATTTGCAATTTTTTCCATATTAGCTTTCTACTTAATGTTTAAGTTTTGCCAGTAAAAAGCGAATAACAGGCCACATAATTGCACTAGAAAATGGTGAAATTAATATCAACCAGCTAAAATCAAAACCTTGAACTAATATGTGGGTTAATAAAAAAGTAATTAAGTAAATGAGAGAGCCTATAAAAATATAGACCTGTTGAGTTGTTAAGTTTGAAACAAAAAATGATTTTTTAACATTAAAAATGAACGCTGAGCTTATGACTAGTGCAAAAGCATTCTGACCTAGAATACCTCCCTGAAGCACATCCATTA
Organism: Candidatus Thioglobus sp.; assembly: GCA_029936515.1. Taxonomy (GTDB): domain Bacteria; phylum Pseudomonadota; class Gammaproteobacteria; order PS1; family Pseudothioglobaceae; genus Pseudothioglobus. Next base: position 45,844 of record JAPYSK010000003.1, on the reverse strand, counting down.
ATAGTCCAAGTATCAAAGCAGAGAGATATATCCATTTACCATCAGTATAAATCACCCAGTAAACAAAACAAACTAGCATCCATAATGGTGAAGATAGCTCAATAACTAAAGGCAACGAAATTGCACCAATAATCAATGCAATAATTGATATTTTGCTAAGAAGTAACATATGGTTTTGGTTAGTCATTTTTTTCTGAGATGATGAGTACTAGCTCTAATTTATTCATATTTTGAAGAGGTTGAAGTGTAATTGATAAGAAAGAATCGTTTAAAAGAGTATTAATTTCAGTCACCCTTCCAACAAGATAGCCAACTGGGTAGGAATTTCCAATTCCACTTGTTACAAAAACGTCACCTAATTTCACATCAGATTCTAATGGTACGTATTCAACAATCATGCCTTTTTCATTGGATGCTAAGCCCTTCGTAATTCCTCTGATGCCATTTCTAGAGTTCTTAACAGGCATATGTTGAGTAGGGTCTGTTATAAGTTGGACAGTTGAATATAAAGGTGTAACCTGGGTAACATGACCAACAACACCATTAGAGCCAACTATTAGCTGAGATAAAGTAACCCCATCATTAAAGCCTTTATCAATAATTATTTGTTTTTTAAGTCTTGATTGTGAAATTGATTTAACATGCGCTAGTTTGATTTGATGTTCTGGAATAGCGTAGCTTGAATCGAGTAAACCTGATATTTTTTGATTTTCCAAGACTAGGTTATTATAGGTTTGAAGTCTAGCTTTGAGTTCAGTCAGTTTGCCCTCTAAGTATTCATTTTCACTAACTAATTTTGCATTCTCACTGCCTTTATCGTTAACCCAATCAATAACATGATTAGGTAAATCAACAACAAAATAAATCGGAGAAAGAAGCGTTAAAGTGAAGCGTTTAAAATTATCTAAGTACGAAAAACGAGTATCCAACACAATAAGTATTATTGAAATAAGTATTGGTAAAAAAAGTTTTAAAAGTCGCATTATAAAGATTTCGACTCAGTAATAGTTATTCTGCAGCTAAAAATCCCATATCATGTTGATTAATCATATCTAAAGCGAGACCACCACCTCTAGCAACACAAGTAAGAGGGTCATCAGCAATAGTAACTGGTAAGTTTGTTTGATTATTGATCAATTGATCAATCCCATCTAAAAGAGCTCCGCCTCCAGTAATTACTAGTCCGTTTTGTGCAATATCTGATGAAAGTTCAGGTGGAGTTTGCTCTAGAGCTGTTCTTAGAGCGCTAATAATCATACCAAGAGGTTCACTTAAGGCTTCTAGTATTTCAGAATTAGTAATCTCAAAACTTACAGGTAATCCTGTGGAAACTGCGCGACCTCTAAATTCATTTTTTCTGACTATTTTTGATTCAAAAGCACTACCGACTTCTTCCTTAATTTGTTCTGCAGTAGCTTCTCCAATAATAATTCCATGTACTCTTCGTACAAATTTAACAATGGTATCGTCAAAAACATCCCCACCTACTCTTAAAGAGTCAGAATAAACAATTCCATTTAGTGATAGGATTGCAATTTCAGTTGTACCGCCACCAATATCAAGAACCATTGCACCTGATGCTTCTTCAATTGCCATGCCAGCTCCAAGAGCAGCAGCCATTGGCTCTTCTATTAAATAGACATCTCTAGCTCCTGCACCTACTGCGCTCTCTTTAATTGCACGTCTCTCAACTTGAGTAGCGCCACATGGAACACAAATTAGTACTTTCGGGCTTGGTGAGAAAAAACCAGATTTCAAGACCTTTTTCATAAAATATTGAAGCATTTTTTCAGTCACCTTAAAGTCTGCAATTACGCCATCTTTCATTGGTCTTATAGCCTCAATGGAGCCTGGCGTTCTGCCCAGCATATTTTTTGCTTCTTGACCTACTGCTATAACGGTTGACTCAGTAGCGCCTTTTTCATGCCTTAATGCAACTACAGAAGGTTCATTTAAGACTATTTTCTCATCCATGTAAATAAGTGTATTAGCAGTTCCAAGATCGACAGAAAGGTTTTGGCCTTTGAATATATTCAACATAAGAGATTCCTAGCAAAAAATTGATTAAAATGTTTAGAAGATATAATATAACCTGCTTGCTTTCAATAGACAATACCAAAGCCCAAATAAATATGATCATTAAACAAGAACATTTAGTACAAAGTATTCATTCTGCACTGCAATATATTTCTTATTATCACTCACCTGATTTTATTAGTGCAATGGTTTTGGCTTATGAAAGAGAAACCAATCAAAGTGCAAAAAATGCAATAGCACAGATGTTAATAAACTCAAAAATGTGTGCGTTAGGTAAAAGGCCAATTTGCCAGGATACTGGAATTGTTAATGTTTTTGTTGAAGTTGGGATGGATGTTCAGTGGGAGGCAAAGCTTTCTCTTGAAGATATGATTAATGAAGGTGTTAGGAGGGCATACAATGAGCCTGATAACCGCTTAAGGGCTTCGATAGTAAGTGATCCACTATTTAGTAGAAAAAATACACAAGACAATACTCCTGCTGTGATTAACACAAAACTTGTTAAAGGTGATAAGTTAGAGGTTATTGTTGCGGCTAAGGGAGGTGGTTCTGAGAACAAGTCAAAATTTACAGTTCTTAATCCTGATGATAACCTAACGGATTGGATCCTTAATACAATACCAACAATGGGTGCTGGCTGGTGCCCTCCAGGAATAATTGGAATTGGGGTAGGCGGGACTGCTGAAAAAGCAATGCTAATGGCAAAATCAGTATTAATGGACCCTATAGATATTAATCAAATAAAAGACAAAAGTGAGCATACTGAGATAGAAACTCTTAGAATTGACTTATTTAATAAAATCAATGAGCTCGGTATTGGTGCTCAGGGTTTGGGCGGGCTAACAACGGTTCTAGACGTTAAGATTAAGGATTATCCGACACATGCAGCTTCTCTTCCGGTTGCGATGATTCCAAACTGCGCAGCAACTAGACATGTTCATTTCACTCTTGATGGAAGCGGCGTTGCTGAATTGCCAGAAGTTGATATGAGTATCTATCCAGATTTGGAGATGGATGTTTCTAAATACAAAAAAGTTGATTTAAATAGCTTAACTCAATCTCAAATGGATAATTGGAATATTGGTGACACATTACTCTTATCTGGAACAATTATTACTGGAAGGGATAGTGCACATAAGCGCTTAAAAACAATGATTGATAGTGGTGAAGGTTTGCCAAAGGGCGTTAATTTTGATAATAAATTTATATATTATGTTGGACCCGTTGATGCTGTTCGTGATGAAGTAATTGGACCTGCTGGACCTACAACCGCGACAAGAATGGATAAATTTACGGACATGATGTTTGAAAACACAGGAATTCTTGGCATGATTGGTAAGGCTGAGCGCGGTGAATCAACCATTAAAAGTATTAAAAAGCATAAAGCTAGCTACTTGATTGCAGTTGGTGGCGCTGCTTACTTAATTTCTAAATCCATTAAGAAGGCAAAAATTGTTGCTTTTGAGGAGATGGGGATGGAGGCGATCTATGAGCTTGAAGTTAAAGATATGCCTGTTACTGTTGCGGTTGATACTGATGGAGAAAATATCCATAAAGTATTTGATAGTATTCCTGTGATTTATTCGAGTTAAGTAAAGACCCTAGTTATTAATTGCACTGTATTTAAACCTCCTATTCCTAGCGTATAATTTTCCATTGAAGTTGGCCGGATAGTCGCCGAGTGCAATTGCACTGGGAGGAAAGTCCGGGCTCCATAGAGCAAAGTGCTAGTTAACGGCTAGGCGCAGTGATGCGACGGAAAGTGCAGCAGAAAATAAACCGCCTATCTTGATAGGTAAGGGTGAAATGGTGTGGTAAGAGCGCACCGCGAACTTAGTGATAAGTTTGGTATGGTAAACCCCACTTGGAGCAAGCTCAAATAGGAAGGCATTGGCGCTGCTCGCGTTGTCTTCGGGTAGAGTGCTAGAGGTGCTTGGTGACAAGTATCGTAGATGAATGACTATCATGGCTTAGGTTAAACAGAACCCGGCTTATAGGCCAACTTCAACTTTTTTACTAGTTTTTTTAATTGCTGTAATTTAATTAGTTTTAAATTTTTTGTAAAGATTATTTCTTAGGGTTATACTGTGCTTTTTATAGGTAACTTTAAATCGTTATGACCTATTTTTACTTGGCACTTGCAATTTCAGCTGAGGTAGCAGGGACAAGCCTTTTAAAGGCTACAGAAGAGTTTACAAAGCTAGTACCAACCACATTTCTAGTAATTTTTTACCTTATTTCTTTCTGGCTCATGACGCTTGCACTAAGAGAATTGCCATTGGGGGTCGTGTATGCTGTTTGGTCTGGTCTAGGTATTTGTTTAGTTGCAGTCGTTGGTGCATTTGTGTACAAAGAGATGCCAGATCTTGCATCACTTGTTGGAATGGGTTTAATAATATCAGGCGTCGTAGTGATGCATCTATTTTCTACCTCTATTAAACATTAATTACTTATGACTATTGAATCAAAAAAATATCATATCTCAGATACTTTAACTAGAAATAGTGAGAGACCCTCTGTAGGACTGATTGTTTTAAATACAGATTTTACTTTTGAGCGTGACTTTGTAAGAATGTATACGGATCAAAATCCAGACTATGATTTCTATTTCAATCGAATTCATTTTGCTAATCCAATGACGCCAGAGTCTTTAGCCGCAATTGGAGATGATTTGACTGAAGTTTCAGCTGGAATACTTCCCAATTATGATCTTGACTTGGTTGTCTTTAATTGTACTTCTTCATCTTCTATTGTCGGAGATGAGGCAATCGAGCTTGCAATTCAAGAAAGTAAGCCAACTGCAAAAGTTTTAACTACCTCTCAAGCAGTTGTTAAAAACTTTAAAGCAAGAGGCTTTAAAAAGGTCAGTATTCTAACTCCATATAGTGAAGAGGTGTCCTCCCTGCTGAGAGACTATTTACAAAGAAATGGTGTTGAGATAGTATCTTCAATGTATATGGATATGAGTGACGACAGAGACGTAGCTATGCTTCCTCCAAATGAGATTATTTCAGCTGCCAAGGCGGCAACTCATGATGAAGCTGACGCGCTCTTTATTTCATGCACTGCAATGAGATCTGCAGAAATTATTCCTGAAATAGAAGCCGCTATTGGTAAACCTGTCTTTACCTCAAACCAGGCTACTTTTGATCAGATTTCTCAGATAATAGCTAAAAGAAATAACTAGAAGTTCTTAGGCCTAATAAAGCCTATAAAGTCATGATTATTCTGAAAAATTCACATTAATTTGAATTTTATTGCTAATTTGTATTTTATTTAGGGCGATAATATCTCTATGTACAAGCTTGATGAAAGAGATATTCAGATACTTTCCATCCTTCAGAGTGAGGGTAGGATTACTAAAACTGCGCTGGCTGATAAACTCAATCTATCGCTTACTCCTTCTTGGGACAGACTTCAAAGACTAGAGGAAGCTGGAATCATTGAAAGCTATGGTGCAAAGCTGTCATCTCCATTTTTAAGTAATTTCCATCTTGTAATTACTGAAGTTGAGTTAGAGAGTCATAAGCAAGGCCAGTTTGCTCGGTTTGAAGAAGCAATAATGGGCTTTGATGAAGTGCTTTCATGCTGGTCCGTTGGTGGAGGACTTGATTACATTTTAAAAGTTCTTGTCAAAGATGTTGCAGACTACCAAGATTTCCTTAAAAGAATCTTAAAGGCAGATATTGGGCTCAGACGTTATTTTAGTTATGCAGTCCTAGACAGAATTAAGGATACCGATAAGGTTCCGGATAGTTTGATTAGACGATCAAGCGTATCCAAGTAAGTCTTGATAGTTTTTTAACTTCTATTTAACTAGTAGTTGTCTAGGTACGCTTGAGAGGCATTCGCCGCCGCTCTGAGCGACGCGAATACTCTCCGTCATTTCAAAACCCCAGTCATCAAACCAAATAGCAGGCATAAAATGAAATGTCATGTTTTCTTCAAGTACAGTTTGATCTGTTCCGCGTAAACTCATCGTACGCTCGCCCCAATCAGGAGGATAACTACAGCCGATAGGGTAACCACAGCGATTATTTTTTTCATAACCATGCTTTTTCAGAGTTGCTGTAAAGTTGTCTGAAATTTGGGCACAAGTATTGCCCGGCTTAAACATCTCAATTGCATTCTCTATGCATTCATTTATAACCTTTTCGATATCTAAATATTGTTGAGGCGGTTTTCCTAAATATAAAGTTCTTGAGCAAGGACAATGATATCTTGCGTATGCCCCTCCTAACTCTAAAAACATACCCTCATTATTTTTTAATGGCTCATCATTCCATGTCATGTGACACGCTGCAGCTTCTTCCCCAGCGCCAATAAGAGGAACAAAAGAAGTGTAGTCACCATAATGGCCTTGATGACCGTGAGCACCTGCATGCATTATTTCAGCAACCAAGTCATTTTTTCTCATTCCAGGCTCTGCAACCTCCATAACTCTTTCATAGATACCTTCAATGACCTTTCCGGCTCTTTTCATGTAGGTGATCTCGGTTTCAGATTTTACTGCTCTTTGCCAGTTTACGAGACCTGTCTGATCGCTAAATACTGCATCAGGTAGACTGCTATATAACGATTCAGCAGCTCTAGCTGAAAAATAATAATTATCTTTTTCTAGGCCGATTCTTTTTTTATTTAAGCCCTTTTCTTTTAAGATGTTTGCAAGGAGCTCCATTGGATGTCTCTCAGGGCTCATGACGTATTCATCTGGATATGCTAGGATATTATTTAGGTCAAGGTCAGTCGTAAGTTCAGCGCCCTTTGCATCAATTCCTCTGCCATACCAAAAAAGTCCTCCGTCAGTTGAAATGACAACGCATTGGTGAACATAAAATGACCAACCATCATAGCCAGTCAACCAAAACATATTGGCAGGGTCATAGACAATTAAGACATCCACATTTGAAGCATCCATTGACTTGCGAACCTTTAATTGCCTATCAAGGTACTCTTCTTTACTGAATCTTCTTCTTTCTTGTTTCATTGAATTCTCCTTAATTTCTTAAGAGATTGCTTTAAATGCCTGATCTAAATCAGCAATTAAGTCCTCTACATCCTCAATACCGGTTGAGTATCTTACTAAGCCTTCAGGGATTCCAGCAGCCATTCGCTCTTCTGCACTACATTCGACATGGCTTGTTGTAAATGGAGGGCCAACTACAGTTTCAACGCAACCTAAATTAGCTGCCATATGAGCGTATTCAAGTTTTGGTAGAAATTTTTTAATTGATTCTAAGCCGCCTTTGACAGAAAAGCTTAACATTCCACCATAGCCACCAATCATTTGTTTCTTGGCAATATCATGATCAGGATGAGACTCTAATCCAGGGTAGTTCACCTGCTCAACTGCAGGATGGCTTTGTAAGTATTTAGCAATTATCATTGCACTTTCATTTTGCCTTTGAACTCGAAGCTTTAATGTTTTCATACCTCTTAAGAGACTATATGCATCCATTGGCGCTAGGCTAGCACCGTTTATTTCACGGTAGTGATGAACTTTCTTTACTAAGTCTTTATTGCCGCAAATTACCCCTCCAAGCGCATCTGCATGTCCACCTAGGTATTTGGAGGCAGAGTGCAGAACGATATCAGCACCAAGCTCTAGCGGGGATTGATTAATTGGTGTAGCAAAAGTATTATCAACAATAACTAGCGCGTCTACTTTTTTAGCTGCCATGCTTAAGCGCTCGATGTCTGTAATTTTAATGGTTGGGTTGGTCGGTGTTTCTAAATATAAGACCTTACAACCCTTAGCTATTTCAGCTTCTATTTGTTCATAATCACCAGTTTCACAGAGACTAACCTCAATATTTAGTGGTGGTAAAAACTCATTAAAAATGACATTAGTTCCCCCATAGCTATCTTTAATTGAAACAATTCGCTCACCTGGCTTTAAAAATGTAGCCAAGGTGTTACTAATGGCTGCCATACCTGAGGAGAAACTGGTTGCTGCTTGGGCACCTTCTAGTTCTTTTAACTTGTCTTCAAAGGCGCGAACTGTTGGGTTAGCATTGCGAGAATATATAAATCCTTGGGCCTCTTCCAGAGCGACTTTATGCCAAGTATCAATATCTTTGTAACCAAATGAAACACTATGAACAACTGGAACTTGTGTTGATCGTTCATAAAGTTCATGTTCTTGTTCTCCACCCCAAATACTTTTAGTAGATTGGCCGATGTGTTTTTTTTCAAGCATAATTAACCTCCAGATTTGCTATGACTATAAAAGTAAGTAATATCTTATTACTTCAATCCTATTTTCAAGGCAGCGCTCTAAAAGCCTTTATCTTGATAATTTAGATTATACATCTTCGGATAAATCTATGACAATCATCAAATAAAGTCTTATGAGGTGGATGCATATTCTATATTTTATTATTTCAACTAACTATCTTATTCTTTAAAGGATCTCTTAGAGTAGATATGATGTTAATAATCTCTCAAATAATTTTTAAAAAAAATAATTAATCAATACTTTTTCAATGTTATATTGCGCCTTATATATTTTTCAAAAACTTATAAAAACAAAATGCTTTGGAAAAAATATCATTCAGATATCTCAAAACATAAGGATTCTGAAATCATTAAATCGAACGCTATCCTTGTTGCCGCTATTAGTATTTTTGCATTAGGATTTCCTGCAGCAGAATATTTGTTGGATGACTGGGATGTTGTGACTGTTATAACTGTAAGAAATGTGTTTGCATTTGTCTTATTATTTTTTATTTGGATTGCTCTTGAAGGCAGTAGTATTTTAAGAGCCGCAAATTGGATTAAAGGATTCTGGATTGGAGGAATAGGGTTTGGAATTGGTTCCTTTTTGTTGCTTATTGTTCAATCATTAACAACGCCCGTAATCGCTGCGCTGACTGCCGCTACGATGCCATTGGCAGCAGTGACTTTAGAGGTTATCCTTGATGGTCGGAAAATCACTCGATGGTTTTTGATAGGAATTATTTTAGTTTTATTTGGAGGTTTTTTGGCTACAGGAGCAACCTATGAAGGTGCTAGTTTTGGCCTTCGTTTAGGGACATTTCTTGTGTTTATACCTGCAGCAATATTTGCTTGGGGGTCACGTGCAACAGTAAAAAATCTTCCAGGAATGACCTCTCTTGGACAAGCGACTATAACAACTTTTGGAATGGCAATCTTTACCCTCGTTTTATATGTTATTTGTAACTATTTATTGCAATTAATTGAGCCATATCCTGAAATTACAATAAGACACTTTGGTCTTTTACTTATTTATTCTTGGCTTGGATTCGCAATATCGCAAATTTTCTGGATAAGGGGAGTAAGTGGGCTTGGAATTGGTATAGCTTCATTTCATTTGAATGCCTTACCATTTTATGTGATGCTTTTCCTTTTTTTGCTGGGTGAGAGTTGGAATTGGCAGCAAACAGTTGGTGCTATAATAGTAATTACAGGGGTAATGCTCTCGCAAATTAAATTAGTCAATGATTAGCCATAAAACTTCAAACAGTGTCGGTGATGAGTTCAAGTCGCTATGGCAAGCTACCTCAACTCAGTTAGAAATAGATTCGTTTGAAGATAATTTGGACTGCGATATATTGATTATAGGTGCTGGCTTTACCGGATTGTCTGCGGCTCTGCATTTGAGTGAATTGGAGCAGGATGTGGTCGTAGTTGATGCAGTTGAGCCCGGATACGGCGCTTCGGGACGTAACGGCGGCCAGGTTATTCCGGGACTCAAACTCTACCCAGAAGAAGTTAGGAAGCAGCTTGGCGACGAAAAAGGGAATGCGGTCATTAATGCAACCAATCGTTCGGCCGATCTTGTATTTGACTTGATAAAAAAGTATCAGATAGATTGTAAAGCGAACCGCAATGGTTTTATTCAGCCTGCATTTTCAAATACCAGCTGCGGTGTAATTCGTAGTCGTGTAGAACTACTATCCAAACTCGGTGCTCCAGTTGAGTTGTTGGATAAAGAAACAACAGCAGAATACCTTGGCACTAGTAGTTATTTCATTGCTTTATTGGATAAGCGTGGTGGTAGTCTGCAACCTTTGAGTTATGCCCGTGGCTTGGCAAAAGCGGCGATTAGACAAGGTGTTAAAATCTACTCTAATGCTTTAGTCAACAAGATTAAACCGTTACAAGATCGTTGGCAGGCCTCCACTCAGAAAGCTAGTATTAATGCCAATCGTATCTTAATTTGTACCAATGGCTATTCGGACCTGAACAATAATCCTGGACTTTGGCCTAGTCTCAATCGAAGCATTATTCCCCTACACAGCTTCCAGGTTGCGACTCAGCCATTGAGTAACAAGCTACGGCAGAGTATTTTGCCATATGGTCATGTTGCTTCTGATACCAAACGCCTGTTGAACTATTTTCGTCTCGATCACGAAGGAAGACTAATACTTGGTGGAAGTGGCAACATTTATGAGGGAAAATCCATTAGAGATTTCTCACATATTGTCAAACGTATACAAAGTTTGTTTCCTCAGATAACAGAACCACAGTTTGAATTTTATTGGAGTGGCAAAATCGCGCTGACAATGAGTGGATTACCACACATTCACGAAATGGCACCAGGAGTATATAGTGGTCTTGGTTATAATGGTCGAGGTGTTGGCATGGCAACTTTAATGGGTCAATGGCTTGCTGAACTTGTAACAGATGGTGGTCAAATCCCAGGTATGCTTCCGATTACAATGATAAAACCGATCAAACTTCAAAGCTTCAGGAAGCCGGTCATCACAGCGACTTATTTTTGGAAATCATTGCAGGATAGAGTCGAAGGACGGCAAAAACCTATTTGATATTATTAAAAGCATTAATCCAAAGATTGTATTAAACAATCCAAAAACTTACCACCTTTTTTTTTAACTGCTTAAGTGCTCACTCATGGCTATACCCGCCTGACCACTATTAACCACGAGTGTATCTATTTTTTCAGCCAAAATTTTTGGAATAGTTTTTTCATACTAGGATTATATTTTAATTTAAATGAAATTTTTTATGAATACTGTGCAAGTATTGCACGGTCGACTCCGTTATAGTCTTTATAGGTTTTTATATTAGTGAAAGAATTTACTAATAAATTAGTAATTTCTATTTTTTGATTGTAACCATGCTCAAGGAGTATGTAACCCCCTAGATTTAGATATTGAGGCGCTAATTTAATGATTGTTCTGATGTCATCTAGTCCGTCTTTTCCTGATATCAATGCCTCTGTTGGTTCGAACTGGAGGTCTTTAAGGTGAGGGTCATTTTCAGCTATGTATGGTGGATTACTAATAATTAAGTCAAATTTTTTGTTGGGTAATGTTTTAAACCAGTTGCAACAATAAAAGTCAATTTTTCTGGTGGCATTTAGCTTTGCAATTTTTAAAGCATCATTAGATTGATCGGTAGCACTTAGTTGCCATGCAGGACATTTATCGGCAAGAGTAATTGCTATGACACCACTTCCCGTTCCTAAATCAAGAGCATGGATTTTTTGGTTTGGCCTAAATAATTCAACTGCAATATCAATCAAAAGTTCAGTTTCAGGTCTTGGAATCAAGGTAGCGGGAGACACTTTGAAGTCTAGATGATAAAAACCCTGTGACCCGCTTAAATAAGCAAAAGGCTTTCCGTTCTGCCTATGCTGGATAAGTTCATCAAGCTTGTTCAGTTCTTTGTTGGTGAGTTCATAATTTGAGTAAGTGTAAAGTTGCTCTTTATTTTGACCAAGCACCAAAGTCAATAGCTGAGTGATATCAATCAGATCTTCACTCAGAAAATCATTAATCGTTTTTCTCCCAGACATGGAGTAACTTTAGTTTGTTTGAGGTTCTAGAGTTGCTTTAGAGTTAGCCACAGTTTGGGGGACCATTTGTCTCGAATCGATTAAGTTTTTAAGAGCGACAATCAAACCTAAGCCGATAAAAGCACCTGGCGGTAATAAAGCGATAAGTGTTCCTTGGTATTGATCAAACAAAGTCACTTTTAGGCTAGAACCTAGATCACCAAAAATCAGATCCGCTTGATCAAATAGTGTTCCACTTCCTATAATTTCTCTCATCACTCCTAGCAATACTAATACTATTGAAAAACCAACACCCATCATCAAACCATCAATAACAGATTTATCCCAGGTGTTCTTTGAAGCGAAAGCTTCAGCACGTGCCAATATTGCACAGTTGGTAACGATAAGAGGAACAAAAATACCGAGTATTAAGTACATGTCGTAAAAGAATGACTGCATAATAAGGTCTACTATCGTCACAAAAGAAGCTATCAATAAAACAAAGATTGGAATTCTTACTTCTTTTCTGATGTGGTTACGAAATAATGAGACGCTAAGGTTAGAAGCAACCAACACAAATGTTGTTGCTAAGCCTAAGCTAATAGCATTAGTAACATTATTAGTTACTGCTAGAAGTGGGCACAAGCCCAACAAAGCGACCAATGCTTGGTTGTTATTCCAAAGACCGTTCTTGCTAATTTTTAAGTATTCTTGCATAAGGTTGCTATTATATCAACAAGTTGGTTTTGCTCTACATTGAAATTGAGTGGTTAAGTTAGTATTAATCATAGAATTGAGATTAATGTATTTTAATAATTTATATACTTTCTATGGGATGATTAAGTTATTTTAAGCGTAAAAATAAAATATTATGTTAAATTTAGTATTATTTGAGCCTGAGATACCAAGCAATACAGGAAGCATAATTCGACTATCCGCCAATATGGGTGTAAGCCTACATTTAATTAAACCTTTCGGATTTGAGATGACTGATAAACGTCTAAGGCGAGCAGGGCTTGACTATAAAGAATTAGCCAGAGTTTTTGAGTATGATAATTTTGATCATTATATAAATGAAGCAAAACCAATACGATTATTTGCTGTTAGTTCAAAAGTAAGTCAAAACTATACAAAAGTAAAATATCAAGAAAATGATTCATTTTTATTTGGTCCAGAAACACGTGGACTACCAAAAGAGATACTAGATCATTATGATGGTATTACTCTTCCAATGCAAAAAGGCTCTCGCAGTTTGAATCTATCTAATTGTGTTTCTATAGTTGCGTACGAAGCATGGAGGCAGCTAAATTTTAAGGCAATGTTTTGACCACCTCTTTTTGGTTTGACAGTTTTTCTCTAACTAGCCAGGTTTTTCTTTTAGGCAATGGGTTATAATAAATCTCCAAAGCGTTAAGGAAACAGGGATCAACATGAAACAAAATCAAAGGTATAGTGTGCTTTTTGAGCCTGTTAAAATAGGCCCGGTTACAACAAAAAATCGTTTCTATCAAGTGCCTCATTGTACTGGCTTAGGACATGTAAGGCCGCAAGCCGAGGCCGCAATGCGTGCGGTAAAAGCTCAGGGCGGCTGGGGGGTGGTCAGCACCCAAGAATCAGAAATTCATCCGAGCTCTGATATATCGCCCTTTATTACACAACGAATCTGGGACAAGAAAGATATTCCTGCTTTACGCTTGATTACTGATGCCGTGCATACTCATGGTGCACTTGCAGCAATTGAGCTTGTACATAATGGTTACCACTCAACTAACCATTATTCACGTATTCCTCCCATGGGTCCGACAAATATGTCGGTGGATTCCATTTATCCAAAACAAGCAAGAAAAATGAGCAAAGTCGATATTATTGAATTTCGTCGCTGGCATCGTCAAGCGGCATTAAACGCTAAAGCCGCTGGCTTCGATATTATTTACGTCTACGCTGGTCACAATATGACTCTAGCGCATCATTTCATGTTGCCCGAACTGAATACCCGCAATGATGAGTACGGCGGTAGCCTAGAAAATCGCGTCCGTTTAACACGAGAATTACTTGAAGAAACTAAAGATGCTGTTGGCGACACCTGCGGCATAGCATTTCGCTTTGCTGTGGACGAACTTAAAGGTAAAGATGGAATGCAATCGCATGAAGAGGGACGCGCAGTGGTTGAACTGCTATCAGAATTGCCGGACGTATGGGATGTAAATGTATCGGATTGGCCCAACGATTCAATATCCACTCGCTTCGAGCCCAACGAGGGCTACCAAATACCTCATATAGAATTTGTAAAAAAGATTACTACAAAACCAGTGGTAGCTGTAGGTCGGTTAACTTCTCCTGATTTAATGATATCTTTAATTAAACGAAACATTGTTGATCTTATTGGTGCAGCAAGGCCCTCTATTGCTGATCCTTACTTACCAAACAAAATCAAAGAAGGACGAACCGATGAAATTCGTGAATGTATTGGCTGTAATATTTGTGTGTCCTGCGATATGTTAGCTATACCTATTCGTTGTACTCAAAACCCTACAATGGGTGAAGAGTGGCGACACGGATGGCACCCTGAAAAAATTAAAGCAAAAAAAACCGAACAAAGAGCATTAGTAGTTGGTTCTGGGCCTGCAGGACTTGAATGCAGTATGCAGTTGGCACGTCGTGGTTACCAAGTAATTTTAAGTGAAACGAATGATTTTCTAGGTGGGCGTGTTCAATTTGAATCAAGTCTCAAAGGCCTCTCCGCTTGGGCTCGTGTGTCTGATAATCGGGTACATGAAATCCTACAAAAAGCTAACATCGATATTTATAAAAAAAGCACCGTAACGCAGGAGCTTATCGATGAGCTCGATATCAATAATATCTTTCTTGCCACAGGTTGCCATTGGCGAAATGATGGTATTGGCCGTAGTAATCGTTATGGTATCACAGGCCTATCAAGCGTTAATGTCCTTACGCCCACTGATGTTCTTAATCAACAAGATTCATTGGGAGAGTCAATTGTTATCTATGATGATGACCAGGGCTATCTTGCAGGAGTGATTGCTGACCACCTAAGTAGTGCAGGGCACAACATTACTTTTGTTACACCTGCCAGTGTAGTATCGCCCTGGACAGTGCACACCCTTGAACAGGAACGAATACAAACAACTCTTCTCAATCAAGGTGTAAATATAATACTAAATAAAACGCTTGTTCATGCTCGTGAAGGTTTAGTCGATGCTCGTTGTGTCTACACACAGCGCGTCAGTCAAATTCCATGTAAAACACTAGTCCTGGTAACCGAACGATTGCCTGAAACCACGCTATATGAACAACTCATAGCATCAACAAAAAGTGGGATTCCCAATAAACATCACCATATTGAATTGATCGGAGATGCATTAGCTCCTGGCTTGATTGTCGATGCGATTTACTCGGGCCACCTAGCTGCCGAAAACTTTGAAACACCTGAAATTGAAATTGAGCGTGCCATGTATATGCGCGAAATGCCCAACCTTAAATAAGGGCTGGATTTTAATGGCAGTACCTAGTGTTGTATATCAATTTACATGAAAGTTGTATTAGTTGAGCTTAATTAATTGATAAGCATTATTAAAGTCTTTAATGGAAACTTCTTTTTTTCCAGAAAGTTGGACCTTCTTTAGATTTATTACACCACTAGAAGTAGCAACATAGCATACGTCTTTGTCATATTTAATAACCTCTCCTGGAGAGTTAGTGGTTTGTCTATTCACGACCTCTGCTTCAATAATCCTAAGTACTCTGTTTTTAAATTGTTTAGCCATGGCATTGGTATATGAGATAGGACGAGGGTTAAACGCTCGAATCACACGACTAATTTGTTCAGCACTTTGATGCCAATCTATTTGTGCCTCATCTTTTGTTACTTTCTCTGCATAAGTGGCGTCATTGTTTTGTTGTGATTTAGCTTTCAATGTAGGCAACATATTTAAGGTTTCAAGAATGGCATTGGCGCCTATATTTGATAAAGTGTCATGGAGAGTTTGTGCTGTTTCATGATTAGAAATTGTGCACTTTTTTTCAAGCAATACATTCCCAGTGTCAAGCCCCTCATTCATTTGCATAATTGAAATGCCAGTCTCTTTATCACCTGCAAGTATAGCTCTTTCAATAGGCGCTGCACCTCTCCAGCGAGGCAGAAGAGAAGCATGAATATTAAGACATCCCAGTCTTGGGGTTTGCAATGTGTTTTTAGGCAGTATTTGACCATATGCTGCAACTACCATAACATCAGGCTTTAATAATGCAAACCTCTCTTGGTTTTGTAATTCACTAAAGTCTTCTGGCTGGATGACTAGCAAATTATTTTCTTCTGCATAAAGCTTTACAGGGCATGCTGATAATACTTTTCCTCTACCTTTTGGACGATCAGGCTGACAGTAGACAGCTAGTATCTCATGATTTGAATTATGAAGATTAGATAGAGATTCGACAGCAAATTTAGGTGTACCTGCAAAAACTATGCGCATTATTTAATGGATTTACGTCCAGCTTTAATAGCCATCGAAACTTGCTTTGGTGAAGTTCCTCCCAAGTGATTTCGAGCATTAATTGAACCCTCTAGAGAGATTACATCAAAAACATCTTTTTCAATTAATGAGTTAAAGCTTTTAAGCTCCTCTATGTTAAATTCGCTTAAATCTTTGTTTTCTTTAAGTCCGTAAGAAACAGCTTTACCAACTACATTATGAGCATCCCTAAAAGCCAAACCTTTCTTTACAAGATAATCAGCTAAATCAGTTGCTGTTGTGTATCCCTTAAGTGCAGAGCGATACATATTATCTTTATTGGCTTCAATAGTAGGAACCATATCAGCAAAAATACGAAGACAGTTATAAATTGTATCAACACTATCAAATAGAGGCTCTTTATCCTCCTGATTGTCTTTGTTATAAGCAAGGGGTTGTCCTTTCATTAATGTCAAGAGTGACATTAAATTACCAGTAACTCGTCCAGTTTTGCCGCGAACAAGTTCAGGGATATCAGGATTTTTCTTTTGAGGCATTATTGATGAGCCTGTGCAAAAGCTATCAGGCAGAGATATAAACTCAAATTGTGCACTTGACCAAAGAATAAGCTCCTCTGAGAACCTTGAAAGATGCATCATAATTAGACTTGCATTTGCAGTAAATTCGATAGCAAAGTCACGATCACTGACTGCATCAATTGAATTTAAACTAATACGCTCAAACCCTAAAAGTTCAGCAGTTCGTTCACGATCTATCGGGTAGCTAGTACCAGCAAGAGCAGCGCTACCTAGTGGCATTGTATTAATTCGTTTAAAGCTCTCTTGAAGTCGCTCTCGGTCACGCTTAAACATTTCAAAATATGCTAACAAATGATGTCCAAAACTAATTGGTTGCGCAGCTTGGAGGTGAGTAAAGCCAGGCATAATAGTCTCTTTTTCGTGCTCCGCAAGGTCAAGTAGGGCATTTAGAAGCCTTTCTACTTCTAAAATAATAAGACGCACTTGATCCCTAAGATAGAGTCTAATATCGGTCGCAACTTGATCATTTCGAGAGCGACCGGTGTGGAGTTTTTTACCAGGATCGCCACAAACCTCAGTCAATCGAGATTCAATATTCATATGAACATCTTCCAAATCAATAGACCAATTAAATTGATTATTGGTTATCTCATTTTTGATTTGATCAAGACCCTTAAGGATCAGTTTTAACTCAGCGCTGGATAATACATTGACCTCACTAAGCATTGTTGCATGAGCTATAGAGCCTTCAATGTCATAGAGCGCTAGAACTTTATCAAAAGAAATGGATGCACCAAAAATTTTGACAAATTCATCAGTTGGCTCCTTAAAGCGTCCACCCCATAAATGATTTTTTTCAGACTTCATTGTTAAATTTACTCTGTAATTAATACAATTTTTAATTACAGCACATTATTCCACTATATCGATGATAAGTTACTGAAAATGATATAAAAACCTTTTTAAGGCAAGTTAATATTACAATAATTTAGTTAATTGGCAACATAATAATGTTACCAATAGCTAACATTATCAATAAACACTCGATAAAATAATGTTGGTAACAGTATCAATTGGAGACATTAATAAAGTGCTTAAAATTGCAACACGTAAAAGTCCCTTAGCCCTTTGGCAAGCTGAGTTTATAAAATCACGATTACAATATTTTTATCCCGATCTAGAGGTTGAATTGGTAAAAATGAGTACCCAGGGCGACAAGATGCTGAATTCACCCCTTTCAAAAATTGGCGGTAAATACCTATTTATTAAAGAGTTAGAAGTAGGTATGCTAGAGGGTAGGGCTGATATAGCAGTCCATTCTATGAAAGATGTCCCATATGAGTTGCCTAGAGAATTTGAGATTGGAGCAATTTTGGAACGTGAAAACCCGCTTGATGCATTTGTTTCAAATGATTTTAATAATATCAGTGAACTTCCTCAAGGATCTAGAGTTGGTTCTTGTAGTTTACGACGCATTGTTCAACTAAAAGCTTTAAGGCCTGATCTTGTAATTCTGGATTTACGTGGTAACGTTAATACTCGATTAAGAAAGCTAGATAATGGTGAGTATGACGCTATTATTTTGGCATGTGCAGGTCTTATAAGGCTTGGTTTTGAAGATAGAATTAAACAACATCTGGGCGTTGAACAATTCTTACCTGCAGTTGGGCAAGGTGCGCTAGGTATAGAAATTAGAAAGGGTGATAAATCTATAAGTACTCTTATAGAACCCCTTATAAATAAGCAAAGCATGAATGAAGTTAGTGCTGAAAGGGCTATGAACTCTACTCTCGAGGGTGGATGTTCAGTTGCAATTGGAGCTTACGCTACTAGTAATGAGACTGAATTACAGCTTAGAGGTATGGTTGGCAATGTAGATTCTGGTGATATATTGAGAGTAGAGGAGTGTGGTGCATTATCACAACCAAAGGAGTTGGGTGAGATGGTGGCAAATAAGCTCTTGTCTATGGGTGCAAGAGAGTTATTAAAAGGAGTTTGATTTGATATTATCTAATAAACAATTAAATGAAAACCTTAAAGAGCTTGATGACTGGAATATCGTAAAAGGGAGACTTTCGAAAGAATTTAAATTTAAGGGGTTTACTCAAGCCTTTGGTTTTATGACTGAGGTTGCAATTACTGCAGAAACTATGGATCATCACCCTGAATGGTCAAATGTTTATAATAAGGTTGAAGTTAACTTAATCACTCATAGTGAGGGTGGAATTACTAAGCTTGATATTGATTTAGCACAGAAAATTGACACTATCAATAATTCAATAAAATCCTGAATCGCTTTAAACTTTTTTCAGAGGATTAAAGTGATTTTTTTAATCAAATAATGCATCAACAAAATCTCTTGAATTAAATGGCTTGAGGTCATCAATAGCTTCTCCAATACCAATAAAACGAATAGGTAAATTAAGAGAGTCTGATATTGCAAATAAAACGCCACCTTTTGCAGTTCCATCAAGCTTAGTTACAGCAAGACCTGATAGATTAATAGATTTATGAAATTCATTTGCTTGTTGAATTGCATTCTGACCAGAACCTCCATCTATAACAAGTAGTGTTTCATGAGGAGCATTTTCGTTATGTTTTTTGAGGACTCGCTTAATTTTCTCAAGCTCTTGCATAAGATTATCTTGGGTATGAAGCCTGCCAGCAGTATCAGCAATTAGAATATCAATATCCTTAGCAATTGCAGATTGATAGGCGTCGTACACTACTGACGCCGCATCAGCACCAGTTTTTTGCGCAATTACAGGTATATTATTTCTCTCACCCCAAATCTGAAGTTGTTCAACAGCTGCTGCACGAAAAGTATCACCAGCAGCAAGCATGACAGACTTGCCTTCACTTTGAAATAACTTAGCAAGTTTACCAATGGTAGTAGTTTTGCCTGCACCATTAATTCCAACAACAAGAATAACAAAGGTTTTATCTGCTTCAGGCTTCAACAAATTCTCTTTAATCAAAAGCGATTCTAGCTCAATTTTTATCAGCTCATAAAGGCCCTCACCATCCTTAAGTTCTTTTCGAGATGATTTTTTTCTTACAGATTCAATGACTTTGTCGGCTGTCTGAATACCTATATCTGAACTAATTAGAAGTATTTCTAGTTCTTCGAGAAGCTCATCATCTATTTTCTTTTTGCCAATAAGTAAAGATGAAAGGCCATCACCAAGTCGTTTTTTGGATTTAAATAGTCTGTCTTTTAGTGAAGCTTTATTTGGTTCACTTTGTGGCTCATGACTTTTATTTTTTTTAAAAAAGTTTAGCATGCAAGTCCAATTATAAAAGGTAGGCAAATTTTACTATGTCATACGATATGATAACTGTAAATCAATAGCTAGTGTTTCATATAACTTCTTTAATTAATCATAGAAAAAGATGGTAGTCAAACGGTATTATGTAACTATTTGGAGTTCACATGCTTTGGATTAAGGCTTTTCACATTTTGACTGTCATTACTTGGTTTGCTGCAATGTTTTACTTGCCGCGACTTTTTGTTTATCACGCTATGGCTGATGATGAAATTAGTATAGAGCGCTTCAAGGTAATGGAGCGAAAACTCTATAAGGGTATTATGATGCCTAGCTTTATTGTTACGACTTTAATGGGTTGGTGGATGTTGCAGGGCTATGCCTGGGAAGCTTATAGTAATCAGTATTGGCTCCAGCTTAAGCTAGTTTTAGTTGCTATTCTAATTGCTTACCATTTTTATTGTGGTTATTTAGTGAGAGTTTTTGCTAAAGATAAAAATACTCGTTCGCATACTTTTTATCGTTGGTTTAATGAAATTCCTGTGGTACTTCTTATTGGTATTATCATTCTTGTTGTAGTTAAACCTTTTTAATTATTCAGCTATATAATCTAAATAGTTTTATTAAAAAAAATTAAATTTATGAGTATTTCAGATGACACACAAGAATTAAATTCATATATCAATAAGAAAGTTGATATTGAATCAGTGGCTTCTTTTAAAGGCAATGAACACATTATTAAACTGAGTCTAAAGTTTGATATCAAAAAAATGCGCAAAGCACTTGATGAGGTTAAAGCTAAGTCAGAATTTAAAACTGCTGCTTCAGGTTTTCATGCGCTAGCAATGACTCGAAGAAAAGATAGCTCAGCTGAGTCAGATAAAGATCTTGTTGGTCGATACTATACTCGGGTAGATGAAAGCTATAAAGAGGTGTCAAAAGACGAGCTAGTTGATGAAACTTTATTTAGTGAGCTCGTGGATATTTTTAAAGGTACTTATTTTGAAACTATCCATAACGAGCTATGTGCTCGATACCCTATTGGCAGGGTTCGAATACTTGAAAAGGATAGCTATAATTGCAATTCTTGGCATAGAGACCCTGAGCCAAGAATCCATATTCCAATTTATACAAACCCTGGGGCTTTGCTTATTGTTAACCACCACTGCACCCATTTACCTGCAGATGGTTCAGTTTATTTCACTGATACGCGTGGTTATCATACGGCTTTAAATGGCGGTACAGAATCAAGAACTCACTTGGTTGCTACTCTTGCTTACCCAGAGTATCAGCCTTAAGAAGTAATTGGATATGAACCAATATAAAAGAAACACTAATAATCCTGAAATACGTGAACTTGAAAATCCAATTGATTTTCGAAGTGACACTGTTACTTTGCCATCCAAAGAAATGCTTCAATGCATTGAAAATGCAAAGCTTGGCGATGATGTTTATGAAGAAGATAAAGAAGTAATTGAGCTTCAAGAATATGCAGCAGAGCTTTTGGGTAAAGAGGCGAGTTTATTTTTTCCTAGCGGGACTCAGAGTAATTTAACGGCTATTCTTGTCCATTGTCAGAGGGGTGATGAGGTATTGATTGGTCGAGATTACCATACCAATCTCTATGAAGCTCGAGGTGCTTCTGTTCTAGGAGGGGTTGGAATTTGTCCTATTGATATGTCTGAATCTGGAAGTATGAATTTAAACGATATGCTCAGTCAAATAAAGGATGATGATCCGCATTATGCAGTAACCAAGCTGCTTTGTTTAGAGAACACTTTTTCTGGAAAGGTGCAACCTCAGGATGAACTTGAAACGCTTGTACTTGAGGCTCATAGGCGAGGTCTAAAAGTTCACTTGGATGGAGCTCGTTTATTTAATGCTCATATCCATTCAGGTTTGTCATTGAGTGCTTTAGTAGGTAGTTTTGATAGTGTCTCTATATGTTTATCTAAAGGTTTAGGAGCACCAGTCGGCTCTCTTTTAGTAAGCGATCAAACTATTATTAATAAAGCTATTCGTTTACGGAAGATGTTAGGAGGTGGTATGAGACAAGTTGGTGTTATAGCTTCTTGTGGAATGTATGCCCTTAAGAATAATATTGGGAGGCTCCAACACGATCACGATAATGCGAAGTTGTTGGCTACTGGCCTATCAAAAATAGCAGAGTTAAAGGTTGAGTATGGTGAGAGCCAAACCAATATGGTTTTTGTTAATTGTCCAAAGGAACATCGGTTACCTTTAGAGAATTTTCTTTTTGACAGAAAGATTCTTATTGCTAGTCTAGATAGAGGTAGGCTAGTATGCCACCTAGGGGTTAGTGAAAAAGATATTAGGTTTGTTGTTGATGTTTTTGAAGACTATTTCAGAAAACAATAACTTCTTACTTAAGAATTTGATCAAGAAAAACTTTAGTTCGATCATGTTGAGGGTTATTGAAGAATTCTTCTGGAGTATTTTGTTCAACAATTTCTCCATCCGCCATAAACACAATCCTATCAGCAACTTGACGAGCAAAGCCCATCTCATGAGTAACACAAATCATTGTCATCCCGCTATTTGCAAGCTCAATCATGGTATCTAAAACCTCTGAAACCATTTCAGGGTCTAGCGCTGAAGTTGGCTCATCAAACAGCATGACCTTGGGTTGCATACATAGACTTCTTGCAATTGCTACGCGTTGTTGCTGACCGCCTGAAAGTTGGTCAGGATATTTATCTGCTTGCTCAGGAATCTTGACTTGCTCTAGCATTGCAATGGCTCTTTCTTTAGCTTCATTTTTTTCGATACCTCGAACCCAATTTGGGCCCGCCATGCAGTTTTCTAAAACAGTTAAGTGTGGAAACAAGTTAAAATTCTGGAAGACCATTCCTATGTCTTGGCGAACAATATCAATATCTTTCATTCTTTCGTGTAGCTCTATACCGCTAACATGAATTTTGCCTTCTTGATGAGCTTCAAGGCGATTAATGCATCTAATTAAGGTAGATTTTCCAGAACCAGAAGGACCACAAATTACAATCTTCTCCTTGAGTTTAATTTCGAGATCGATGTTGGATAGAGCCTGAAAATCTCCATACCACTTATTGACTCCTTTGAGAGAAATGACTGGAGTCATTTCAGTGTTATTTTGGATATTAGTTTTTGTATCCATCATCAACTTTTTTGTTTGTATTTTTTTTCAATTCGAGCCTGAATTACCTCGAGCACAATTGTTAGAGCCCAGTAGATCATTGCAGCTGTTAGGAGCATTTCCATGTGTCTGAAATCTCTTTGACCTAAGGTTCTAGCGAGATACATTAACTCCCAAACCCCAAGAACAGAGGCAAGAGAGCTATCTTTTAGCATGGCGATAAACTGATTTCCAGTTGGAGGAATAATAATTGGTATGGCTTGAGGCAAAATAATCTTGCGAAGGATAAGGTTAAATTTAAAACCTAGAGCCCTAGAAGCCTCCCATTGGCCTTTAGGTATGCTCTGTATTCCTGCACGGAAGATCTCTGTCATATAGGCACCATAACAAAGTGACAGGGCGGTGATGGCTGCAGGCACTGCGTCGACCATAAAACCGAGTTGTGGTAGCCCTTTATAGATTAGGAAAAGTTGCAAAAGAAGTGGAAGGCCTCTAAATAGAGAAGTATAAAAACTGGAAATCGCATAAGCAAAGCCGTTATTCGAAAGTTTTGCAATGGCACCTATGACGGCAATTACGGTCGCAATAACGATTGAGATTGCTGAAATATAAATTGTCGTAAATAGCCCCCGAGAGATCATGAGCGGAATCCTGCTCTGGATAAACGACATTTTGAGATCAAAAGAATAGGCAAAGGCCAGGAAAAGAAGAAGCAATTCTACCCAAACGATTAATATTTGAACTTTTAGCCTAGTAAAACTTATTGCTAATAAGTTAAGTACAAATATTATTGTTAGAACAAGTGAAACTGCTAAACGACCAAAAAAACCGCTTTCTGTGGGGTCTCCTATAACAGGTCTAAGGAATTCACCAAAAAGGGTGTTTGTAAAATTAAGGGCAAAGAAAATCGCCAATACCGTTACTGATAAACCGATAAGGAATACTGGTTTATGCAGCGCCTTATCTTCAATAACGGTATCGACGAACATACCTTTGTCTAAACTCTAACTAAAGCTAACTAACAATTCCTATTAGTAAGCTAAAGTGTAGTCTTCAGAAGTACCATCTGCATTTTTAAAGTGCTGAATTGACAACAAACTCAAGGTGTAGTCCTTCTGCATTTCAGCTATGATTCTAGCAAGTTCAGCATCTAGTTCAGGGTCATTATTGCCCAAATCAGTCGCTAATGAAAGAGGCTCATGAAAAGCCGGATCTCCTAAGAAACGAATTGGATAACCAGCCTCTATTGCACCTTGAATCATTGGAACAGAATCAATAAAACCATCATTACGAACGCCTGCACCTAAACGAGTGTCATCCGCACACATTGCACCATCCTTCAAAGAGGTAATTGTGCCCGGTGTAACGTCATAAGTAAACGCTGGAGCATTAAGCATATCTAGGTCACCCTGAAGATACATCTCCCAAGTAGACGCTGCCGTTGTACAGACATTTTTGCCATTTAATCCAGCTAATGTTGTCACAGGTGAATCAGTGTGAACAGCAAAGGCTGCAGGTGTGTAGTAGTAAGTTGCTGGAAAGTTCAATACTTCAGAACGACTCGCAGTTGGAGTCATAGAGCCAACAGAAACGTCCCAACGCATGTTCCAGTTTCCTGCAGTGATAACATCCCAATCAGGAGTTATAAAGCGGGCTTCTACGCCCATACGTTTAGCAATTTCTCTACCAACATCGACATCGAATCCTTGCATCACTCCATCATCATCAATGTATGAGAATGGTGCCCAGTTTGCATCTGTTGCAATCATTAATTCATTGTTTGCTTGGATATAATCATAAACCGCACCTGCCTTGGCAGTCATGTTTAATGATAGTAATGCAACAGCAAAAACAATTAATGACTTTTTAAAGCCAAATTTATTACTCATTTACTTCTCCTTTTTTATTAAATAATTTACGAATTTATAATTGTACACATATTTTTAAAGCTAATTAGCTATATAGTTACAGCAAAAATTGATTATAGATAAGTTGAGATTTGTATGATCTGGGTAGTTTAACCCTTAAAAACGCCTGTAGAAAGATAGCGATCACCTCGGTCGCAGATAATAGTAACAATCACTGCGTTATTAATAGTCTTTGATAGTTTCATTGCAGAAGCAACAGCGCCACCAGATGAAACCCCTGAAAAAATACCTTCGTGGATTGCAAGGTCTCTGGTAGCTTGTTCGGCATCTTTTTGAGAAACATCCATAATTGTATCAACTCTAGATGCATCAAAGATTGTTGGCAGGTATTCTTCAGGCCATCGACGAATGCCAGGAATGTGTGAGTCGGCGTCTGGCTGGATGCCAATTATCTGTATTGACGGGTTTTTCTCTTTGAGGTATTTTGAAACTCCCATAATAGTTCCTGTTGTTCCCATTGAGCTTACAAAGTGAGTAACTTCACCATTTGTATCATTCCATATCTCCTTGGCAGTGGAAATGTTATGTGCTTTCGGGTTATCTTGATTGGCGAATTGATTAAGTTGAAATCCTTTGTTTTCTGCGCTCATTTTGTCGGCAAGGTCGCGTGCACCTTCCATACCAAGCTCTTTAGAAACCAGAATTAATTCAGCACCATATGCGGTCATCGCATCTCTTCGTTCTTGAGATAGGTTTTCTTGCATCACTAAAATTATCTTATAACCCTTGATTGCAGCAATCATAGCTAGTGCGATACCTGTATTGCCACTGGTAGCCTCTATAAGAGTATCTCCTGGATTAATCTCCCCTCTATTTTCTGCCTCAGTAATCATATTAAGAGCTGCTCGGTCTTTAACAGAACCAGCAGGATTATTGCCTTCTAGTTTGGCAAGGATAATGTTTGAGGGGTTTGGGTTTAATCGTTGCAGGAGAACTAATGGTGTATTACCTACACATTGATCAATGGTTTTATAGGACTGCTTACTCATAAATAGATGGTTTTTATCATAAACTCAGAGCCTACTAGAACTACATGTGGTCTAATATGGCTTTTTTAACTTCATTCAGCGTTGGATTGACATTAATCATTGCACTCTGATCGCATTGAGCGATTGCAGTGTCTGGATCTTTAAGTCCATGGCCTGTAAGTGTACATACAACGCTGGAACCATCAGGAATTTTACCTGATTTTATATCCCTCAAAGCGCCTGCAACTGATATCGCTGATGCAGGTTCACAAAAGATTCCTTCTTTTTCAGTTAGCATTTTTTGAGTAGCTAAAATTTCCTTATCTGAGAAACAGTCAAACCAGCCATTTGAATCTTTGCTGAGTTTTAACGCCTGATCCCAACTCTGAGGATTTCCAATTCTTATTGCAGTGGCAATTGTTTCTGGATTATCAACTCTTGCTCCTTTAACAAATGGAGCTGCACCTTCAGCTTGATAACCAAGCATTATAGGGGTTGAATCTGATTTCCCCATCTCGTGATACTCAGTATAACCCATCCAGTGAGCGGTAATATTTCCCGCATTACCAACTGGAAGGCAGTGGTAATTTGGCGCATAACCTAATTCTTCAATAATTTCAAATGCAGCAGTTTTTTGACCTTGAAGGCGATAAGGATTGATAGAGTTTACAATTGAAACTGGTGCAAACTCAGCAACATCTTTGACAAGCTGCATGCCATCATCGAAGTTCCCCTTAATTTGAATAATAGTTGATCCATGAATCATTGCTTGAGCTAATTTTCCTAGTGCAATTTTGCCTTCCGGAATGAGAACAAATGCTTTGATTCCTGCTCTTGCAGCATAGGCGGCTGCAGCAGCTGAAGTGTTTCCAGTAGATGCACAAATAATTGCTCTAGAGCCACTTTCTACAGCCTTTGTAACTGCCATAGTCATGCCACGGTCTTTAAACGATCCTGTAGGATTTAAACCTTCATACTTAATGTATAGTTCAACATGAGTGCCCATTTCGCACAGAATATTTTCAAGCTTAATCAGCGGTGTGTTTCCCTCACCAAGGCTTATGATAAGAGTGTCATCACTGACAGGTAGTGTGTCCCTATACTTTTCAATTAATCCAGTATATCTCATATTAATATCTTGTAAGTTAGTCTAGTAATTCAATATGAATAATTTGTACTTCCGATTGGTTGAAGTCGCTAGCCTCAATTGCAGCTTTAATACTCATAATGGCTTTAGTGCTAACCTTGTCAGTTGTAATGGCGATGTGAGCATTTTTATTTTCATCGACTTGTTTTTGGATAAGCGCTTCAATACTAACATTATGGTCATTAAATATTCCTGTAACTTTTGCGAGAACCCCTTTTATATCACTAACTATAAGCCTCAAGAAAAATTCACTATGTATTTCATCATTATCAATGACTGCAAGCTTTTGCTGTGATTTCCAGCCCAATATGTGGTTACTTGTTTGGTTATTAATGATATCGTTTAGGTCAGCAATAACTGCAGATGCTGTTGCTTCATCTCCTGCTCCTGCTCCATAATATAGACTAATTCCTAGGGCATTACTTTTAACCATGACAGCATTCATGACGCCATCTACTTGCGCTATTAATTGTTTGTTTGACACAAGAGTAGGGTGCACTCGTAATTCAATGCCATTGCCTGTTCTTTTTGTAATACCAAGGTGTTTAATTGTATAGCCTAACTCTGTAGCATGAAGGATGTCCTCAGTTGTAATTCCACTAATGCCTTTGGTATAAACTTGATTGAATTGAAGCTCAGTACCAAAAGCAATTGCAGCAAGGATAGAAAGCTTATGAGCCGCATCAATACCTTCTATATCAAAAGTTGGGTCCTCTTCAGCATAGCCTAATGCTTGAGCCTCCTTAAGTGCATCATCAAAATCCCTGCCTTTCTCTTTCATGTCAGTAAGGATAAAGTTACTTGTACCATTTATAATTCCAGCGAGCGATTCAATATTATTTGCACTAAGGCCTTGCTCTAGTGACTTAATGATAGGAATTCCACCAGCGACAGATGCTTCAAATAGGAGTCGAACTTGTTTTTTATTAGCGAGCTTAATTAATTCGTTGCCGTGATTAGCAATGAGTGCTTTATTGGCGGTAATAACATGCTTGCCATTATTAATAGCCGTTTCAACTAACTTTTTTGTCAGTCCTGTACCACCAATGAGCTCTAAAACTACATCGATATCAGGGTGATTAACAACTTCAAATGGGTCTTCAGTTAGTTTAATATTTGAGGTGTCGCAGATACGTTTTTGAGTGACATCTCGAACGCCAGCTAAAATAACTTCAATTTTGACACCAGTGCGTCTCTCTATAGAAGCACTATTTTTTTGTAATACATTAACAACACCACCGCCAACAGTGCCTAGACCAAGAATTCCAACTTTCATTATTGTATTTTATAAATTCGAATGCGTCATTATACCAATCAGTGAAAAAGACTCACTACAAATGCTATTTAAAAATGTTATTAGGGTTGTTGAGTTTTATTAACTATAAATACAATATGTAATATTACTTTAAGCCACCCATACATATATACTTAAGCTCAAGGAAATCGTCAATTCCGTAGTGCGAACCTTCTCGTCCTAAGCCAGACTCCTTGACACCTCCAAAAGGTGCAACTTCATTTGATATAACGCCCTCATTTACTCCTACCATTCCATATTCTAAAGCCTCTGAAACCCGCCATATTCGATTCACATTGCTTGTGTAGAAGTATGAGGCAAGTCCAAATTCAGTATCATTTGCCATATCAATTGCCTCTTGTTCAGTAGAGAACTTAAAGATAGGCGCAAGTGGCCCAAACGTTTCTTCTGATGCTACCTTCATTGAGCTATCTACATTACTAATAACGGTTGGCTCAAACATTGTTCCGCCACTCTGATGAGGTTTTCCACCAGCAACAATTACAGCACCTCTATCTACCGCATCAGAAATATGGTCCTTAACTTTATCGAGTGCTTTTTGACTGATTAACGGGCCTTGATTAATGCCATCTTCCATGCCATTTCCAACATTAAGTGTTTTCACAGAATCAGCAAGCCTAGTGACAAACTCATCATAAATTCCTTCCTGAACAAGGATACGATTACTACAAACGCATGTTTGCCCGGTATTTCTAAATTTTGATATCAGCGCACCTGAAACTGCAGAATCTAGGTCCGCATCATCAAAAACAATAAACGGAGCATTTCCTCCAAGTTCCATAGAGACCTTTTTCATTGTGTCAGCACAATTACGAGTAAGAATTTTGCCAACAGCAGTTGAGCCAGTAAAAGAAAGTTTACGCACAATTTTACTGTCAGTTAATGCTAATCCGATCTCGCTAGAGTGAGTTCCAACTACAACATTGAGAATCCCCTTGGGGATGCCTGCTTGGTCTGCTAGCTCAGCAATTGCTAGAGCTGAAAGAGGGGTTTCTGAAGCAGGCTTGATTACAACTGGACAGCCAGCTGCAAGTGCAGGTGCACATTTTCTTGTAATCATAGCAATCGGAAAGTTCCAAGGTGTAATTGAAGCTACAACTCCTATTGGTTGCTTAATCACTATTATTCTACGGTCATTTGAAGGGGTTGGAATTACGTCGCCATACGTTCGTTTGCCTTCCTCTGCAAACCATTCTATAAATGATGCGCCATATGCTACTTCGCCTCTAGCTTCTGCGATTGGTTTTCCTTGTTCTGCTGTCATTAATATAGCTAAATCTTCTTGATTTTCCATAATTAAATCAAACCATTTTTTTAAGATTACTGATCTTTCTTTTGCGGTTTTACTTCGCCAATTTGGCCAAGCAATATTGGCTGCTTCTATGGCATCATTGGTTTCTTTTTTGCCCATTTCAGGAAGCGTACTGATTACTTCATTTGTATAAGCGTTAGTAACTTCAAAGCGAGATTCAGTGTTATCGCCAACCCACTCACCATTGATGTAGCCATGCGCTTTTAGAAGTTTAGTATTTTTGAGCATAATTTATCCTTATTTCTAGATTGATATTTTAAGAGGCTAATTATAATAGTCTATTGAGTTGTGTATTCTTAAGTTTGTGAGACTTTAATTAGTGTTTTTTTGTCTCCTGCCAATGATTGAAGCGGTGATTACTCCAAGTGTAACAAGTCCAACTAAGATAGTTGAGACGGCATTTATTTCCGGTGTTACACCGAGTCTAACCATTGAATATATTTTCATTGGAAGCGTTGTAGCACCAGGTCCTGAGGCAAAGCTTGCGATGACCAAATCATCAAGAGACAGGGTAAATGATAATAACCACCCAGAAACCACTGCCGGCATAATAATAGGCAGAGTGATTAGTCGAAAGGTGTGAAAAGGTGTACACCCTAAGTCGAGAGCGGCTTCAGTAATACTGTCATCATAACTTGACATTCTTGACTGAATAATCACTGCGACATAGCACATTGAGAAGGTTATATGGGCGAGTGTCACAGTAAGCATACCTCTGTCAATTGCCAAGGTCACAAACATAAGCAAGATAGACAAACCAATGATTACTTCTGGCATTACCATAGGTGCATAGATCATTCCTGAGAAAAGTGTTCTTCCTCTAAAGTTTCCAAAACGTGTCATAACAAGGCCGGCTATAGTGCCAAGGGCTGTCGCTACTGTAGAGGAAATAAAAGCAACCTTAATGGTAACCCAGGCGGCATCTTTTATGCCTTGGTTCTGCATCAGCTCAACGTACCATTTTGTTGAAAAACCACCCCAAACAGTCACCAATCTTGATTCATTAAAGCTAAATAATATTAGTAGAATGATAGGAATATACAGAAATGAAAATCCTACGACTAAGGCAACGATATTGAAGTTACCAAATTTTTTCATGATATTGCCTTTTCTTGTGATTTTTGATAGAACATAATTGGCACCACTAGGATTGCTAGCAATATGATAGCAACTGCCGAAGCTACTGGCCAGTCTCTGTTATAGAAGAATTCACCCCAAAGAACTTTGCCAATCATAAGGGTTTCTGAGCCACCAAGTAAATCTGGGATAACAAACTCACCCATTACCGGAATAAAGACTAGAAAACAGCCTGCTAATATTCCAGGAAGAGATAAAGGTATAGTCACTGTCCAAAAGGTTTTTAAGGGACGACAACCAAGGTCAGCGGCGGCCTCTAATAAACTCATATCCATTTTTTCTAAGTTTGCATACAGAGGCAAAATCATGAAGGGAAGATAGGAATAGACAATACCGATATAGACTGCGAGATCAGTATTCATAATAATAAGAGGCTTATCGATAATTCCAATAGTCGTTAATGCTAAGTTTAATAATCCTTCAGTCTTTAAGATTCCAATCCATGCATAAACTCTTATGAGGAAGGAGGTCCAGAACGGAAGAATAATCAGCATCAACAATATAGCTCTCCATTGAGTGGGCGCTTTTGCTACGCTGTAGGCAATTGAATAGCCAATTATTAAAGTTAGTATTGTTGAAATGATTGCAATTTTTAGGCTAGAAAGATAGGCATGGATATAGAGTGAGTCACTAAAAAGAAAAAGATAACTGTCAAAGCTAGCCTGAATTGTCGGCCACCACGACTCACCCCACTTAAGAAGATCTGTATAAGGAGGCATTGCGAGGACGGGCTGAGCAAAACTTATCTTAAGGACGATAATAAATGGAAATAAAAACAGAAAAAGTAACCACAAGTATGGAATTGAGATCACGGTGTTTCTTCCGTTAAAAATGCGTTTCAGAAAGGTTGGGATTTGTATTTCTTTTATATTCATAAAAAACTAAGAAAGTAAAACAACAGCGGAATGGGGGGCCCAATGAAGATAAACCTCATCTCCCCAGGTTAAATGGTGCTCAGCGGTTCGTTCACGGTTAGCACGAATGGCGGTAAGTTGCCTACCGTTTTCGAGTTTAACGTGATAGGTTGAAAAACTACCTCCATAGCCGATATCTTCAATTTTGCCTTTCAAAATATTGCAATCAACTTCTGGTAATTTTTTTGTTATTTCAAGTTTTTCTGGTCTTAGTGCAAACCATATTCTATTACCAACTGGCACATCAACTTTTTGAGTTGCATAGATAATCGACTTTGAATCTTCAGAGAGTAATTGAGTTCCCTTTTCGTCTTGACCCTTGTAGACACCTTTAAAGATATTAACGTCACCAATAAAGTCTGCCACCTCTCTGTTTATAGGTGCTTCGTAAATCTGTGTAGGTGTGGCAACTTGGATTAACTTCCCTGAATCCATTACACCAATCCTACTAGAAACAGTCATTGCCTCTTCTTGGTCATGGGTGACAATAACAAAGGTTACTTCTAATTTTTCCTGAATGTCCATTAACTCGAACTGGGTTTGTTCTCTCAGGCGCTTATCAAGTGCTCCTAACGGTTCATCCAAAAGCAACAACTTGGGTTGTTTAGCTAAACTCCTTGCGAGCGCAACGCGTTGACTTTGACCGCCAGAAAGTTGGCTAGGTTTGCGTTTGGCAAAATCAGTAAGTTCAACTAATTCAAGCATCTCTTCAACTCTTTGATTGATGAGATTTTCTGGCATTTTGTCTTGCTTTAAACCAAAAGCGATATTCTTTTCAACAGTCATATGTGGGAACAGTGCATATGACTGAAACATCATATTGATAGGTCTTAGATGGGGTGGGATTTCAGTGATATCTTCACCATCAACAAGAACTCTACCTTCGGTAAATCTTTCAAACCCAGCTAGCATTCGAAGTAGTGTTGTTTTTCCACATCCCGAAGGTCCTAACAATGAGAAGAACTCATTTTTATATATATCTAAGGATAAATTATCTATGGCCGTAAAGTCGCCAAATTTTTTTGTAACGTTTTCTATTTGAATGTAGGGTTTCTGGTTTGAATCCAGCCACGGTTCAGTTGTAGTAGTCTCTGTCATAACCTATAACATAAAAAAAAATACCTCCATGGTAAAAAACCATGGAGGTAATGATAGCGCAGTTTTAGTATCCTGTTGTAATCTTAGTCCAAGTACGTGTCAGAACACGTTGTGTTGCAGCATCGTATGTTGGTACAGTATACAAACCTTCAAGAACTTCAGGTGTTGGGTAAACTGCTGGATCATTAAGAAGCTCTTCATCTAAAAATGCCTGAGAAGCTAAATTACCATTGGCATACCAAACGTAGTTAGTTGCTATTGCAATCTGCTCAGGAATCATTATAAAGTTGATAAATTCATGGGCATTATCAGGATGTGGAGCGTCCTTAGGAATAGCCAATTGGTCGAACCAAATGACTGCACCTTCTTTAGGGATTGCATAAACAATTTCAACATCATTCTCAGCATCCCAGGCTGCATATTGAGCCATAAAGATATCGCCTGACCAACCAACAACTAAACAGATATCACCATTGGCAAGTGAATCAATATATTGCGATGAATGGAATTTCTGAATATATGGACGAACTTTGGCAAGAACGCCTTCTGCTTTTTTGATAACTTCGGTATCTGTTGATTTTGGATCTTCACCAATATATAACAAAGCCGCAGGAATGATTTCTGTTGGCGCATTCAAAAAATGAACACCACAATCAGCGAATTTAGATACAACGTCTGGGTCGAAGATCATCGCCAGAGAATCTGTTGGCGCATTCTCCATTCTTTCGTTGATCATGCCTTCGTTGTAACCAATTCCTGTTGTACCCCAGTGCCAGTTGACAGAGTAGTCATTCAGTGGGCCAAACTGGGCAACACGTTCTTCAACATCATCCCACATATTACCAATATTGCTTAATTTAGACTTGTCAAGTTTTTGAAACACACCTGCCTGTATCTGACGAGCTAAGAAACTTGCTGAAGGCACAACCACGTCATAGCCTGAACCACCTGCTAAGAGTTTAGCTTCCAATACTTCATTAGAGTCAAACACGTCATAGACTACTTTAATGCCGGTTGCATCAGTAAAATTCGTCAACACTTGTTCGTCAATATAGTCTGACCAGTTGAGGACGTGTACAACCTTTTCCTCCGCTGCCGCTACAGCGATTTGCGCTGAACAGGTCAGAACACTCGCAATGAGTAGATATTTTATTTTGTTTTTCATCGTTTTTCTCCTTTATTATTAAACTTTTAATTATTGCTAATTAAAAGGCTCTTTTGTAACCACGATTCAGAAGTTGTCATCAAAGACACCTTAAGTAAGAGTGATATTCAAAATCTGTTATTGTTGATTCAAATCTCTTTATTTCTGACTCTTTAACGCATTTATAGCATTGCTGAAACTGTTCTCCAAAAAAATCTTTTACTAGTGATGATACACTTGTTTTCTCTACGGCTTCCCTCCATGTAACACCTAGTGATGGTGGGTGTTGTGCATGGGCATTGCCGATAGTTTCTTTATCAAGCGGAAGTTTACCTTGTATACCAGCATACACGCTCGCAAGAACTGATGCAAATACTAAGTAGGGGTTGGAGTCGGCACTAGCGACACGGAACTCAAGCCTAGTCGCTTCAGCGGAAGCTTCTGGCAGTCTTATTAGGGCGGTCCTATTCTCGTTACCCCAGCTCAATGTTGTTGGTGCGTGATCAGCGTTATGAACTAGACGTCTATAAGAGTTTGAGTGTGGGGCATAGAAAGATAAAAAGTCAGGAGTTGTTTTCAGAAGGCCTGCAATAGATTGAGAAAAGAGACCCTGAGGTTGCTTATTTTTATCCATAGTAAAGACATTATTGCCATCTTTATCGACAACACTTAGATGAACATGCATACCATTTCCAGCTTCATCAGAAAATGGTTTTGCCATGAAAGTGGCATTCATATTAAATTGTCTAGCGCAATTTTTGATTAGGCGTTTCAGTAAGAATGTTTGGTCAGCCATTAATAGAGCGTCATCATGGTGAAGCAGGTTGATCTCAAATTGCCCAGGAGCGCATTCCTTGATTGCGGTTTCTGCAGGAATTCCTAACGAGTGAGCGCTCTTTTCAACGAGTGTAAAGAAACCTTCAAAATCATCCATCTCGCTTAAGTTGAGTAATTGAACGTCCTGGTAACGTCTGTGGCTGCCAGGTATTAAGGGAGTTTGGGGGTGACCATTAGCTTGAAGCTTATTATCAATAAGATAAAATTCCATCTCTGGAGCTATAACCGGCTTGAGGCCTAGCTTAGTAAAACGATCCAGAACCTTGCTAAGTATATGCCTTGGGTCGGCAAAAATAGGTTTACCATCACCGTCCTCCGTGCTCACTAAGCATTGAGCTGTATTGCGAGAATTCCATGGCGTTACTGCAAGGGAACTTGCAACGGGTCTACAAATTGCATCACCGTCACCTGTCATAATCAAGCCAGTTCCTTTAGGATTGTCACCCCAGATATCCAGAACAAAGCTTGAAATAGGCATCCTAAGACCGCCATCGAATGCTTTTATTAGGGTTTTTGGTGAGGCGTTTTTTCCTCTTGGTATGCCATTAAAGTCTACATATATAAACTCAATTTTTTCCAACTCTGGATGTAAATCTAGAAATTTTTTTGCAATGTTTTTCATGGATTAACTTTCACTAATAATTTATTTTGATTAATATTAATAGGTCGAATTAAAATTCTTGAATGGAATATATTAAATTAATTATTGTCAAAAAGCAAAAATGGACTACACTATATCATCTAAATACAAATGACGAACTTTATTCATTATTTTTGTTATTTGAAATTGATGATTTATATTATTATTATAAAGGAAAGGATATGGCTATAAGTACTTCGGCTCTTCAACAAAAAAATGCTAAGCATCTCATTCAATCATTTAGCGATTTAAGTTACATAAATAACCCTGAAGCAACTCATATCATTAGTCGTGCAGATGGTGTTTATATATATGACAATGATGGTAAGAAAATATTAGACAGCATGTCAGGTCTATGGTGTGTAAACATGGGTTATGGACAGAAGTCAATTATTGATGCAGTGAATGAGCAAATGAAGGAACTTGTTTACTATAATAATTTCTTTGGTTCGAGCCATCCATCTGCGATTAAGTTATCAGAAATGATTGCAGATAAAACGCCACCAGGCATGGATAAAGTTTACTTTACAGGTTCTGGTTCGGAGGCAATTGACACAGTTGTTAGGCTAGTAAGACATTACTGGGCTGCGAAAGGGAAGCCTTCTAAATCTGTAATCATTAGTCGAAAAAATGCTTACCATGGATCTACAATGGCAGGCGCTAGTTTAGGAGGAATGAGTGCTATGCACGCACAGGGAGGACTACCTATTCCAGATATTGAGCATGTAGATCAACCCTACTATTACGACGCATGCGTAGAGGCAGGTGGAAAAATTGATGCAGATGAATTTGGACTAAAAGTAGCCCAAAGTTTGGCTAATAAAATTGATGAACTGGGAGAAGATCGCGTTGCAGCATTTATTGCCGAACCTATTCAAGGGGCTGGAGGGGTTATTATTCCTCCAAAAACATATTGGCCAGAGATAAGTAGAATCTGTAAAGAGCGAAATATATTATTGGTTGCTGATGAAGTTATTTGTGGCTTTGGAAGAACTGGTGAATGGTTTGGTTCTGGCCACTTTAATTTTGAACCTGATTTGATGCCTTTTGCAAAAGGTGTAACCTCTGGCTATCTGCCAGTTGGCGGTGTTATTGTTCGTGACGAACTGGTAGATGTATTAGTCTCTGCCAAACAAGAGTTTGCACATGGCTATACATATTCTGGGCACCCAACATGTATGGCAGCTGCAGTGGCTAACCTAGAGTTGATGGAAAAAACTAACATATTGCATCAAGTTAAAAACAATACTGCTCCTTATCTAGCGAGTAAGTGGAAAGCTTTGGAAGATCATGAATTGGTTGGAGAGGCTCGCAGTCTTGGAATGCTTGCAGCCATTGAAATCGTTAAAGATAAAGATAACTGTAGGCGATTTGAAAACAGTAAAGAGATTGTTGGAAGATGCCGTGATTATTGCTACGAAAATGGCTTAGTAATGAGAGCAATCGCTAACAAGATGGTTATTGCACCACCTTTAATTTGTAACAATGAACATATAGATGAAATAATCAATAAGGTTTGGAAGTGCCTTGATTTGACTGTTAAATCTATAAAGTAGATTTAATTCTTAGAGTGCAATCTTATTATCAAGCTAGTCGCAATATAGAGACAGATCAACCTAATCTTGTTAGTGATGTCGAGGCTGATGTTTGCATAATTGGTGGGGGTTATACGGGCTTATCGACTGCTCTTTATTTGGCAAAAGAGGGCGTTAATGTTCTCCTTATTGAGTCCGATAAGTTGGCCTCCGGAGCATCTGGAGCTAACGGCGGCCAAGTTTCAGGCGGAATGCGTAGAGATCAATTTTATTTAGAAAAAACTTTAGGGGTAGATTATGCTAAAGTTTTGTGGGGAATTGGTGAGAAATCAAAATACCATGCCAAGGATTTAATTGATAAATACCAAATTCAGTGTGACTATAAAAAAGGCATCGCTCACCCTAATCATAAGCAAAAATATTGCTCAGAGTCTCAGCATTATGTTGAGCATATGAATGAACATTATGATTACCACGATATCCAGTATCTAGATGATAACGAGATGAGAGAGACGTCTGGCTCTGATACTTATTATGGAGGCAGTTATGACGAGGGTGAGGCACACTGTCATCCACTTAATTATGCTCTTGGAATTGCAAAAGCTGCAATCTCAGCAGGTGCAAAAATCTATGAAAATAGCCCTGCAATAAGTTATAAGGTAAACGACGACCATGTGAAGGTAATAACCAAAGAAGGCTCTATTAAGGCAGATCGAGTAGTGCTTGCTTGTAATGGTTATCTTGGTAATCTTGAAAAAAACTTAACTTCAAAAATACTACCAATGAACAACTATATCGTTGCTACCAAGACTTTAGATGATAAGACGGTTCAAAAAATTAATCCAAAAGATATTGCATTTGCTGACTCTAGATTTGTTATTAATTATTTTCGATTGAGTGCAGATAAACGCTTACTCTTTGGGGGCGGTGAAAATTATTCACAAGAACTATCGAGTAATATTGTTCCAATAGTTAGAAATCCTTTAGAAAAGATTTATCCATTTCTTAAGGGTGTAAAAATTGACTATGCTTGGGGAGGTAAGCTTGCGATAACGATGAACCGTCTTCCATTTTTTACAACGCTTCATCAAGATAAAGTTCTATCAGCTCAAGGCTATTCTGGTCAAGGCGTTGCTCTAGCAAGCTATTCTGGCAAAATAGTTTCTGAGAAGATAACTGGTGATGGAGAGACTTTTGATATCATGGCTAAGATTCCAAGGCAAAGTTTTCCTGGCGGAAGGTTTCTTCGAAATCCAAGTATGAAACTCGGCATGCTTTATTATGCGCTTCTGGACAGATTATAATAGGATATGATATTTTTAAAATATAGAGAAAATTAATGAGTACAGATGACTTTGAAGATATAACGACCGACCAAGCTTTCACTAAAAAAAGTCTGTATGGTAGAGACAACGAAATGACATATGGTGGCGCCCTTAGTTTTTTAAGGCGAAAATATACGAAAGATCTAAGGGGTGTTGATATTGCTGTAAGTGGTATTCCATTCGATGCTGCAACAAGCTTCCGTCCTGGCGCTAGGTTTGGACCTAAAGCAATAAGAGAGGCTTCAGTTCAACTTGCAGAATTATTAGCTTTTCCAGACGGAATAGACCCTTTTAAAACTTTAGCGGTAACGGATTATGGTGACTGTGAACTGGATTATGGATTTCACGGCAATGTTGTCTCTCAAATTGAGACTCATGCTAAAACTATATTAGATTCTGGGGCAGAGATGCTAACTTTTGGCGGCGATCATTTCGTGACCTATCCCCTTTTAAGAGCTCATGCGGATAAGTATGGCCCAGTTGCGCTTGTTCATTTTGACGCTCACACAGATACTTGGCCTGATGAAGACGGAAGGTTTGATCATGGAACTATGTTTTCTAGAGCAATAAAAGAGAATTTAATCGATACTGAACACACTATACAGGTTGGAATAAGAACGCATAATAGCAATACTAAAGGTGTAACGATTCTTGATGCACCATGGGTTCATGAGAATGGTGTTAATAAAGTGATTAAAAAAATAATTGAGGTTGTTAAAGATAGACCTGCCTACCTAACATTTGATATAGATGGCCTTGACCCGGCATATGCACCTGGAACTGGAACACCTGTCTCAGGAGGCCTAACATCTGCACAGGCCTTGGGAATTATTCGAGGTTTAGTTAGTTTAAATTTTATTGGTGCAGACGTTGTTGAAGTTGCTCCTGCCTATGATCATGCTGAAATTACAGCTATAGTTGCAGCTACCATTGCCCATGATTATCTAGTGATTAGAGCTAAACAAAAAATGAAACAAAAGTAATAATTTAACTCTCAAAGAATATGATGAAAATAGGAATACTGTTAGTAGGAAGGGCTTCTGAAGATTTAGTAGGTAAGTATGGCACCTACGCAGAAATGTTGATTGCTTTAATTAACTCTGAAGAACAAGTATTTGAATTTAAAACATTTAATATTCTTGATGACGAATTTCCTAAAGATCATCTTGAGTGCGATGGCTGGATTGTTACCGGCTCTCCACATGGTGTTTATGAAGAACATTCTTGGATTCCAACTGTTTCCCAACTAATTAATGATATCTATAAGGCCAGCCTTCCAATTTTTGGTGTATGTTTTGGTCATCAATTGATTGCTCAGGCGCTCGGTGGCCACGTTGAAAAATCAAAAAAAGGTTGGGGTTTAGGTTTGCATACCTATCAAGTCAATAATAAGCCAGATTACATGTCTAATTTGTCAGAGGAGGTCACCTTAAACATCTGTCACCAGGATCAAGTTTTACGACCTCCCCAGGGCGCTACCGTCTATGCGAAGTCTAAATTTTGTGAAAATGCTGGTTTCTATATCAAAGACAAGGTGCTGACTATGCAGGCGCATCCAGAGTTTTTGGTTGATTTTATAAAAGCACTTCTTACTGCTCGAAGAGATGTAACTATTCCAAAAGAGTTTGTCGACCCTGCTTTGGTTGGACTTAATAATAATTCTGATAGTGTTGAATCAA
The DNA here is from genome assembly GCA_029936515.1 of Candidatus Thioglobus sp. Taxonomy (GTDB): domain Bacteria; phylum Pseudomonadota; class Gammaproteobacteria; order PS1; family Pseudothioglobaceae; genus Pseudothioglobus. Next base: position 5,658 of record JAPYSK010000003.1, on the reverse strand, counting down.
ATCAGTTTGCAGAGACTATTAGGCGTTTCTTCTTAAATTAGTCTAACTTATTACAAGCTTCAGTCGCTTTGTCTGTGATATATCTTCCAATTGGTATAGCTGAGGTTGCTGCTGGAGAGGGCGCGTTACATACGTGAATCGAGCGTCTACTTTCAGCAAAAAGAAAATCATGGATTAGTGTTCCGTCTTTTAAGACCGCCTGAGCACGAATTCCTGCAGGGTATGGCTGAAGATCTTTAAGATTGATTGATGGACTGTATTTTTGAACTTGTCTCAAGTAGCCACGCTTAAATATTGAGTTTTTCATTTCAATTAAGCCAGATTTGAAATGATTCTTGATTACTCTATGAAACCCTTTGAATAAGAGCATTTGAAGTGTGTCTTTTGGACTGAAGTTAATATTACTATAACCTTCTCGTTTAAATCCAACTACAGCGTTAGGGCCAACGGTTATGCTACCATCAATCATCTTAGTTAAGTGAACACCAAGGAACGGAAGATTTGGATCCGGTATAGGATAGATGAGGTGCTTAACAAGGTCATTATGAGCGCTAGGAAGTTTAAAGTATTCACCTCGAAATGGTACAATTTGAAAGTCAATTTTGATTTTAAGTAGGTTTGTTATTCGATCAGCCATTAAGCCTGCACAGCAGATCAGATATTTCGAGTTAAAGGTTTCATTTTTTGTTATGATCTTTATCTTATCTTCATATTCCTTAAGATTAACTATTTCAGTATCAAGTAGATAGTCACCACCCATGGCTTCATATTGCTCCGACATTTTATTAGTGATCAGTTTATAGTTTACAATGCCAGTAGATTTCACTAAAAGTGCCCCAATTCCTTGAACGTTTGGTTCAATTTCAGTTAGTTGATTTTGATCTAAAATTTCGACTTCAATTTCATTGGCTCTGCATCTTTCATAAAGCTCATTCATGCGATTTAACTCTATATCATTTGTTGCTACTAGTAATTTACCGCACTGTTGATATGGGATTTGATGGAGGGAGCAGAAGTTGATTGTTTCTTTAAGGCCTTCACGGCAAAATTTAGCCTTTAAGCTTCCAGGTTGATAATAAACACCGGCATGAATGACACCGCTATTGTGGCCAGTTTGGTGTTGAGCAAAAGTTTTTTCTTTCTCAACTAGTAGAATGCGTTTATCAGGTTGTTTTGTAATAAGCGATAGTGCGGTTGAAACTCCTATAATTCCGCCACCAATAACTATATAGTCATACATTTGAATATTTGAGGTACTAAAAGAAATAGTAACAAAGGTTACACATTTTTGTTGTCATCATAACCAGTATTTTCAACAAAAACACCTCTCTGACGGAGAAGTTCTCGATGAAGATTTTTGTGGGCAATAAACTTATCTCTACCATGCAACCAAATATAGTTATTGATAATCAACATGCTACCCTCTAGTAATTTAATATTAAAGGTGTTAGATTCACTTTCAAGTGACTCACCCATTTCATACAAATATATTCCCTGGTCCATTGTTAATGGTTCTACAAATTGATCAATGAAAGACATTCGCGGTTCACCATCGACCTCCTCGTCAAGAAAAATAGAGTGGTAGGTCTTATAGCCGATATTTTTACTCGCGGGTGAACCCCATTGTAGATTTTCTTTGGCTAAAGGGTGTTGATAAAATTTATCTAAATCTTGCCAGTCATCAACATGAAGTAAGAGTGAATCACCTCCCTCAACATTAACTTCAAGCATCTTATGCATGATCACCCAATCAGTAAGCTCTTTAACGTAGGTGCCGTCATTATGAAGTTCCATTCTACGATGGGCTTGGCGAAGATAACTATCACTGGTGTCATCATTTTTGACACTAAATCTTGCATAAAATTTACCGGACATCGAATCAAGATTGGGAACACCAATAAGGTGAGAAACTGCCGTTGATAGAAGAATATTAAAGTCAATAAAATCAATACCATTTAGTGATGCATCATCCGTCGATTCACATTCAAGTAACACAGCGCCATTAGAACGATCTTTGATTGTTTTTAATAAATAATTACCAAGAGAGTTTTTTGTTGCCTGGTTGAGACTATTTGCAACAAAAAACCTAAGAAAAGGCTTGTATTCGACTGACTGAACATCAAAATTAGAGATTTTCTCAGTAAAGTTATTTACTGTAGTTTTGCTAAGTGTAACTATTTGAAGCCTTTTGTTAGTCGGGTGAGAGCATGTCACAAAGCCGACATTACCTTTATTTATTGTTTTTGTCATAATATTTATATCTTAATTTTAAAATGTCGACATTATTAAATTATAACTACATTTATGCTAAAATTCAAATTATAATATTTTTTTATCGTATCAACTTTTTATTAATTATGAAAAATATACAAAAAATATTACATGAAAAAATCTAGGCAAAACACAGCCGCTCAGATACTTGATTCATTAACCAATGACATTATTCAAGGTGAATATTCACCTAGACAGAAGTTACACATAAAAACTTTAAAAGATCGATACAATGTGGGTACAAGTCCGTTGCGTGAGGCTTTATCTCAATTAATTGCCAAAGATTTAGTTGTATCTGAAAATCAAAGAGGCTTTTACGTTAGTGGTATATCTATCAATGACTTAACTGATATTTATCAGGCAAGAGCAAAAATAGAGGGACTATGTCTTGAAATGGCTATTCAAAAAGGTGATGATTATTGGGAATCAAATATAATTGCAGCTTCGCATCGATTGGCTAAATATACTAAATCTGAAAATATTGACATGGATGAATGGCAAAATCGCCATTTCTCATTTCATGAAGCATTGGTATCTGGTTGTAATTCCCCAAGACTTTTTCAGATAAGGCAATCATTGTATGAAAAATCTACACGATATCGAAATCTTTGGCTAAAAGAAAATGTTACTAACTTTGAGACTCTACAAGTAAATCAGAACGAGCATGTCGCACTAATGGTGTTAGCACTTGAAAGAGATACGAAAGCAGCTCAGAAGCTTATTGAAGCCCACATTATGACACCAGTAAAGATTATAAAAAAAAGCTTTCTTAATAAAGTTTGATTGCACTAAACTGAAGAGGTCTAGAAAGTTTCGTTGGAATGCTGTGTTCATTTTCGAAAAGAATAGGTGCTAATGCTTTAAGCATATCTTCATAGACATCTCTTTTAAAATTAATCACCTCGTCAACAGGTCTCCAGTAGTCAACCCACTTCCAGTCATCGAACTCAGCTTTATGGTGAGAATCAAGCGAGATATTATCATCACTTGAATCAAGCATTAATAGAAACCAAACTTGTTTCTGACCAATGCAGGTTGGTTTTTGGAGACGCCTAATGTGTTCCATAGGTAAATCATAGCGAAGCCATTTTGGAGTTTTAGCAAGCAGACTCACCTGAGTTGGGTCTAGTCCTACTTCTTCCTCTAATTCCCTGTAAAGAGCCTCTAACTCAGTTTCACCTTGGTCAATTCCGCCCTGAGGTAGTTGCCATGCATCTTGTTTAAAGCGCTTTGCTAGAAGTATTTGTTTCTTTTTATTAGTAATTACAATACCAACATTAGCGCGATATCCATCGCTATCGATCACTAGTCATTGCCTATACCTAATAGGTGAAGCAGGCTTAGGAACAAGTTATAAATAGAAATGTATAGCGTAACCGTTGCCATAATGTAGTTTGTTTCACCACCATGAATGATACTGCTTGTTTCATACAAGATCAAACCACTCATTAATAAAATGAATGCAGCTGAAACAGTTAACGACAGAATTGGTATCTGGAAAAAATATGCAGCGATACCTGCTAAAAATGCAACTACAATTCCAGCCGTTAAGAAGCCAGACAAAAAGCTAAAGTCTTTTTGTGAGACGAGTGCATAAAAAGAAAGTGATAAAAAGATAGCTGCAGTCCCTGTCATTGCCATTGCAACAAGCTCTGTGCCATTAGAAAAAGCAGTCGTATAAGCTCCAATAATAGGCCCTAGAGTTAGTCCCATGAAACCAGTGAGTGCAAAAACAGCAAGAATTCCTGCGCCTGAGTTTCTAAGCTTTGTCACTAAAAATAACAAACCAAAGTAGCCACCTAAGGTTATTAATAGACCGAAGTATGGCAACTTAAGATACATCGATAAGTATGCCATCAAGCCACTAAAAAGAAGCGTTGCTGATAGAAGTTGATAGGTATTTCTCAATGTACGATTTATAACAATCGAACTTGAGGTTGTTTGAACATTTGTAGGCATAATATTAAAGTAAAGTAAAAGTGTAAAATATAGTCAATTTTGATCGAAAACACAAGGTTTTCATGAAACTTATTTTAGGTTTAGGGATTACCGGCTTGTCAGTAGCCCGTTTTTTTTCGTTACATAAGATTCCTTATCGTATTGCTGATTCCCGCTTATCTCCACCTATGCTTGACTTAAGTGAGCAAGAGAATTTACTCTCAGATTGCCATCTAGGTGATTGGAATAGGTCACTCTTGGAAGGCGTTACAGAAATTATAATTAGTCCTGGAATTGCAGAAAATGAGGCGATTGTTGCCTGGTCTCGTATACAAGACATTCCTGTTACTAGTGATATCGAACTATTTGGCCGTTATGCAAAGGCACCAATTGTTGGTATTTCAGGTTCGAATGGGAAGTCTACTGTAACTCAATTATTAGGTGAAATGGCTCTTAGTGATGGGAAACATGCTGTTATCTGCGGTAATATTGGTAAACCTGTTATGGAGAGCTTAAACGATGATGCAGATCTATATATTGTTGAAATTTCAAGTTACCAATTAGATTATACAAATAATCTCAATTTATTAACTGGGGTAATCACTAATATAACTCCCGACCATCTGGATAGATATCCTGATTTTAACGACTACATAAAGTCTAAATTGTCACTTTATTCCTATTGTGAAATTAATACTGTTAATTTGAATGAGCCTCTAGTTAATAAAATTAAATCTGATAGTTGTTATGTTATAGATGAGTCTGAATTTAATTGTGAATTTAGTGCTAAAAAGGATGCGAACTCATATAATTTATTTCATGGTAAAAATATTCTAATGTCATCTGATGAATTGATAGTCGTTGGTCGACATAATGTGGAAAATATTCTCGCAGCTTTATCTCTTGGGAGTCAAATAGGGTTATCACTTAAGTCTATGGTGAGAACTGCAATAGATTTTAAGGGCTTGCAGCATAGATTGGAATGGGTCGTAAATCTTGAAGGAGTTGATTATTTTAATGACTCAAAATCTACCAATGCAATTTCTACTATCACAGCAATTGAGGCTCTTTCAGATAAATACAAATCGATAATTTTAATTGCTGGTGGTATTGCAAAAAAAGAAGACTACTCAAAACTTTTTCGATTAATAAGTGAGAAAATTGATGCTGTCATTTTGATTGGAGAGTCTGGGACATTGTTTTCTCAGCAGATTAATGGTTGTCCTGTAAGTATTGTTGAATCAATGAAACAAGCAGTCATCTCATCAAAAGCTATTGCCAAAGAAGGGGCAATATTGCTTTCACCTGGTTGTGCAAGTTTTGATATGTTTGTTGATTTTAATGAACGCGGTGAAGTTTTTAAGCACCACGTTCTTGAAGGAAATTAATTACATTATCAATATTAGCTTTATCAAGAATGAGTGCATCATTTTCGTTTCTTAGCCACGT
>JAPYSK010000036.1:8027-14463 GCA_029936515.1 Candidatus Thioglobus sp. | reverse complement strand
ATAATAATAATAATAATAATAATAATAATTAATTATATTTTTTTAACCACCATAAAAGAAGAAATAATTGAAATGATAATAATGGCAAAACTGATAATAGAGTAACTTCCCAACTAAAAGTAAATACAACCCAGCCTGCTGAGAGTGCTGCAAAAGCTTGAAAACCAAACACTAAAAAATCATTTATAGATTGAACTTTAAACTTTTCATTTTCATTATAAGAGAGTGGCAGTAGATTTGTACCTCCTATGAATAGAAAATTCCAGCCTAATCCAAGAAGTACCAAAGAGAACCAATAATTGTTCAATGAATGACTAAGATAGGCAGTAAAAATAGATACAAATAATAAGAGAATGCCGAGAATCATCATTCGAGTGAGTCCTAAATATTTCACTATGTATGCAGTAAAAAGAGACGGTAGAAACATTGCAATAACGTGACTCTGGAGGACAAACTTTGTATGATCAAGTGAGAAGCCATCCATCACATGCATACTGACAGGTGTTGCAGTCATTACAAAACTCATAACAACATAGCCAGTTGTTGCAGCACAAACAGCAACTATAAAAGAGCCTTGTTTGATAATATTTCTTAAAGGCCTTGTGGACTTATTAATCTGTTCCTTAAACTTTTCAGCAGGTTTAAAAAAGCACATTAATATAAACGCAATAACAAATAGCGAAGCAAGAATCAAGAAGGATCCTGCAAAGTCAGTTTCAAAGTAATCTTTACCAAGAGTAGCAATTTCTGTACCAAGGTATGCTGAGATTAGTCCACCAAGAAGGACAATAGCGGTTGCTAAGGGTCTTTGTTCGAGTTCAACACTTTCAATTGCTGCAAATCTAAATTGCTGCATAACGGCAACGTTGCCTCCTAAGCAGAAAGATGCAAAACTAAATAGAAAAAACGATTCATTAATAATTGAAAAGATACAAAGTCCAATTAATAATATTGTGTATAAACATGTGCCTAAAAAAACCTTCTTACGTCCGAAAATTGACATTAGTCGAATGGCTGGAATGATACTCACTGCAGTTCCTACTACGATTGTTGCAACTGGTAATGTAGATAAACTTTTTGAGGGGGCAAGTACACTTCCAATAATGCCTCCTACAAATAGCATAAAAACACTAAGCGACATAAATAGTGCAAGACAGGCTGTCAATATCCAGACATTTTTAGGAAGATTTAACATTGAGCTGTAATCCTATGAGGTAGAAGATTTTTTTTTCTGAGGTCGCTTCCATTTAGTAATTGTTACTTGCTTGTTTCGACTCAACGTAAGTTTTTCACTAGGAACATCCTGGGTAATAGTTGATCCAGCACCTATTGTTGCATTTTTACCAATAGTTACAGGTGCAATTAATTGAGAATTAGAGCCAACAAAAACACCATCATCAATCACTGTTTGGTGTTTGTTTACACCATCATAATTACAAGTTATTACTCCAGCTCCAATATTTACATCTTTTCCTACTGAACTATCACCAATATAACTTAGGTGTGAAACATTAGAGTTGTTACCTATTGAGGATTTTTTTACTTCAACAAAATTACCAATTTTAGCATGATCACCTACCCTAGTTTCTGGACGAATACGAGCAAAAGGCCCAATACTGGTGTGGCTTCCAATAGTTGAATTTTCAATAATTGAATTTTGCTTGATATCAGCATGATCACCGATTTTAGCGTTTTTTATAATACAATTAGAAGCAATTACAACATTATTACCAAGTTGATTATCACCTTCAAAGATGACGTTAACATCAATTATGCAGTCACAACCGAAGATTAAATTTCCACGGCAATCGAAACGATTTGGGTCTTTAATGGTGAGACCATTAGTCATAAAACCCTGTGCTAATTTTTGTTGGTATACCCTTTCAGCTTCTGCCAAATTATTTTTATTATTGATTCCCATGACTTCTGATGAATTCTCACAAACAAATGATGCAATATTAACATTATCTTTGACTGCTTTTTCAGCAATATCAGTAAGGTAGAGTTCGCCTTGTGAATTATTGGGCTTAAGTTCGTTTAAGTATTTTTTTAACAGAAGACCTCTAATCGCCATTATGCCTGTATTAATTTCATCTATTGCAAGTTCTTTAGGGGATGCATCTTTGTGCTCAATAATAGATTGTATCGCTTGTCTTGAGTTTCTTATTATTCTTCCATAACCTGAAGGATCTTTTTGAATTACTGTGAGAATTGAAAATCCTGTGGTTTCTGCATTTTTAATTAAAGTATTTAATGTGCTAGTCTGAATGAGCGGTACATCGCCATAAAGAATGAGACAAATTGAGCTATCAGTAATGTTAGGGATCGCTTGTTTAACAGCATGTCCAGTTCCAAGTTGATTTTTTTGAAATACCCAATTAATATCGTTATTATTTATAGCATTTTTAACTGACTCAGAATTATGACCTACAACTACACTGATAGATTCAGTCAGTGGTAAGGCAGCATCAATAACGTGCTGCAATAGGCATTTATCACCTAATTGATGAAGCACCTTAGCCACATTAGATTTCATTCTAATGCCTTGCCCTGCAGCTAAGATAATAGTATCAATACTTTTTTTTGGGGTGTGGTTTTTCATGATGTCTAATGTAAATAATTTCTTTGTATAATGTTACACTTTATAATTTGCATTTTTTATTGCAACTAATTTTTTTGTTATTTAGATTAAAATGTTTTTCCATTCTTGGAGTTAATAAAAGTTATGAGTAATAAAGGCAATATTTCTAGTTTATTCGGCAAGTCACCAATAAGTCCCTTGCAGCAACACATGAAAAAGGTTCATTCCTGTCTTAAGGAGTTTGGAGTTTTTGCTAAGGCTGCTAGTGCAGAGAATTGGGAGAAGGCCCAAGCAGCTCAAATTTCAATTGTACATAAAGAGCACAAAGCAGACAAACTAAAGAAAAAGTTAAGAATGAATTTACCTAGTACATTTATGATGCCCTTTTCTCGTAGGGACTTGTTAGATGTACTTTTAATCCAAGACTCTATTGCAAACATTACTAAAGATCTTGCGGGCTTAATGATGAGTCGTCATATGGTATTTCCTAAAGAGTTTGCAGAAGATTTCATAAATCTAACTGGACTTTGTATCAAAACCTCAGGTGCTGCATTAGTAGCCATCAATGAGCTAGATGAGTTATTAGAAACCGCATTCAGTAGTCGTGAACGGAAAATTGTTGATCAGATGATCAAAAAAATCAATGAACTTGAGCATGACACTGATATAGCTCAAAGCGAGATTCGTGAAAAGCTGTTTGCACTAGAATCCAGCCTACCACCTATAGACGTCATGTTTTATTATCGAGCTATTGAATGGCTCGGTGAGACCGCAGACGCAGCACAAAAAGTAGGCTCTCGTTTCGAAGTAATGTTAACTAAATAGATGTTGGAGCTTTAATATGGAAATTATTGCTAATTATGGCAATGTATTAATAATACTGGCAATTATTTTTGGTACATTCATGGCTTGGGGTATTGGTGCAAACGATGTTGCTAATGCAATGGGCACATCGGTAGGTTCTGGCGCTGTTACTATTAAACAAGCGATTATTATTGCAGTTATTTTTGAATTTGCTGGTGCAATTCTCGCAGGTGGTGAGGTTACAGCTACAATTCGTAAAGGTATTTTAGATGCAGCATTATTTACCAATGAGCCGCATTTATTAGTATATGGTATGTTGGCATCATTATTGGCGGCAGGTATGTGGCTATTAATTGCTTCATCATTCGGTTGGCCAGTATCTACGACACATTCGATTGTTGGCGCGATTGTGGGGTTTGGTGCTGTTGGTGTAGGTGTTGACGCTGTTGCTTGGAGTAAAGTATTTAAAATTGTAATAAGTTGGATAGCTTCACCAATATTGGCGGGAGTTATTTCTTTTATTTTGTTTAGGAGTCTTCAAAATTTAATTATTGACACAAAACATCCATTCGATAATGCAAAAAAATATGTTCCGTATTACATGTTTTTAGTTGGCTTTATTGTCTCTTTAGTTACTATATTCAAAGGATTAAAACATGTTGGGATGAGTTTTGATACATTTACAAGTTATTCATTGTCAATAGGGGTTGGCTTACTTGTTGCAATTATTGGAACCTTTCTGATTCGAGACATCCACCTTGATCCTGATGAAAACAAAGATTTCTATTATGCTTCAATGGAGAGAGTTTTTAGCGTACTTATGATTATTACTGCAGCGGCAATGGCTTTTGCTCATGGCTCTAATGATGTTGCTAATGCTATAGGGCCACTGGCAGCGATTTACAGTGTTGTTGAAAGTGGGGGACTTATTGGCGCTAAGAGTGCACTTCCAGTATGGATATTGCTAGTTGGTGGTGCTGGTATTGTTATTGGACTTATCACTTATGGCCATAAAGTTATTGCAACTATAGGTACCGGTATTACTCAGCTAACTCCTTCTCGTGGTTTTGCTGCTACATTAGCAGCTGCAGCAACGGTAGTCATAGCATCTGGAACTGGGATCCCTGTTTCAACAACACAAGTATTAGTTGGTGCGGTATTAGGTGTTGGTCTTGCTCGAGGAATGGCTGCATTAGATACGCGAGTTATTAATAAGATATTTTTATCATGGATTGTGACCTTACCAGCTGGCGCATTCATGTCAATTTTATTTTTCTTTGCTCTCAAAGGAGTCTTTGGAGCTTAAAAAATATGATAATTAAAGCTATAAGCAAAATTTTCTAGGGAGTTGTCGATGACATTGGAAGAGGTTCAAAAAAAAATTGAATTAGGTATAGAGCAATCACAGGTTACCATGGAAGGTGATGGTTGTAATTGTTCTGCAGTAGTTATTTCGCCTATTTTTGAAGGCTTGTCTCTCTTGCAAAGACAAAGAGCAGTACTTACAGTTGTTAGTGAAGAAATAAAGAGCGGAGAACTGCATGCATTGAGTGTTAAAACATACACTCCAAATGAGAGATAGTATATAATTCATTCCGTCTTGGTTTTGATGATAAAACCAAATGCAGAAAAGGAGTATTAAATGAAGAAAATTAAAATGTTGTTATCATTAATAACCATTGCTATTTTGTTGACAAGTTGTGGGGCTTTGTACAGTGAAAAGTATGGCGATGACTGGTTAACCTCCACTAATAAATAATCAACTACAAGAAATTAGTAAAATGAAAACAGAAATTCATCCAGCTTACAAAGCTATTAAAGTTGTGTGCAGTTGTGGCAATGCCTTTGAAACTCGCTCAACTACGAGTAAAGACGAAATTCACACCGATGTGTGCTCTAGTTGTCATCCATTTTATACAGGCAAGCAAAAAATTATGGATACTGCTGGTCGTGTTGAGAAATTTAATTCACGTTACGGCGCCTTCAAGCGATAAATATAATCTAATTTGCATTAAAAGCCACAATTGTGGCTTTTTTTGTGCAAGAAGGAAAATTAAATAAGCTTCAAAATGATTATAATCAACCTTTCTAACAAGAGAATACTATGGCATTTGATTACATTAACGCACTTCTAAAGAAAGAAGTATCACGCACCCCTATTTGGGTTATGCGACAAGCAGGTCGATACTTGCCAGAGTATCGTCAGACTAGAAAGAGGGCGGGTGATTTTTTAAGTTTATGCAAGTCTAGCGATCTTGCGTGTGAAGTTACGCTTCAGCCACTTGAGCGATTCGACTTAGATGCGGCAATTCTTTTTTCCGATATATTAACCATTCCTGATGCGATGGGTCTTGGATTGCATTTTGTTGAGAATGAGGGGCCAAAATTTTCCAAACCTTTGACTACTCCTGATGACATTAATCGCTTGTCTAAGCCAGAGGTTGGTATTGAACTTGCCTATGTCTTTGATGCTGTCTCAGTAATCAAAAAAAACCTCAAAGGTAGGGTTCCTCTTATTGGGTTTACTGGAAGCCCATGGACTCTAGCGACCTATATGGTTGAGGGTGGTTCTAGTAAAAACTTTTCTAAAGTTAAGGGGCTTTTGTTTGAAAACCCTAAGCATTTGCATCAACTTTTAAATGTTCTAGCAGATACTGTTATTGATTACCTGAATGCTCAAATCGAGGCAGGCGCAGACTCTGTTATGATTTTTGATACTTGGGGTGGACTATTAAATAAAGAGAGTTACGAAAATTTTTCACTAAGATACATGTCAAAAATTGTTGAAGGCATTCACCGTAAATATGATGAAAGAACAATTCCTGTGACACTCTTTACAAAAGGTGGGTCTGCTTGGCTCGAGCAAATTGCAGCAACTGGGTGTGATGGCGTTGGTCTTGACTGGACAGTTGAAATCGGAGAAGCTGAAAGACGAATCGGCTCCAAGGTAGCATTGCAGGGCAATCTTGACCCTTCGGTCCTGTATGCCTCACCCGAGGTAATTACTGCGGAAGCTTATAAAGTGCTTGATCAATTTAAGGGTCAAACAGG
>JAPYSK010000036.1:0-7927 GCA_029936515.1 Candidatus Thioglobus sp. | reverse complement strand
AGGTAATTACTGCGGAAGCTTATAAAGTGCTTGATCAATTTAAGGGTCAAACAGGGCATGTGTTTAATCTTGGACACGGTATAACCCCTGATGTAAATCCAGAGAGTATGAAAGTTTTAGTTGATGCCGTTCACTCTTACACCAAGTCAAAATAAATGAACTTTTCCTGGATAGACATTAAATTGTGTTCTAGCGTGTCTATGTTAAAATTTAGACCTTAATAATAAGAATAAAAACAATGTCACAAATCTCAAGTATTTTTAATAAACTCAATAAGACTGGCGGCAAAGCTTTCATCCCATACATCATGGCAGGGGATGGTGGACTTGATAATTCAGAGGCTTTAGTATTTACTCTAGCTAATAAAGGTGCTGACATTATAGAATTGGGGATGCCATTTTCAGACCCTATGGCTGACGGACCAGTCATTGCTAAATCTCATGAAAGAGCAGTTGCTGATGGCGTTAGTGTGAATGACGTATTTGCTATAGTTGAGAGATTTCGAGAGCATAACCAAAGCACCGGTATTGTTTTAATGGGCTATACCAATCCAATCGAAGTTTATGGCTATAAAGCCTTTGCACAGAAAGCCCAAGAGGCTGGGGTGGATGGTGTTTTAGTTGTGGATATGCCACCAGAAGAAGCTCATGAGCTGAAATCGGAGTTAGATAAATTAGAAATTGACTTTATTTTTTTGGTTGCTCCCACTACTACTGATGAGCGATTAAAGCATATCGCAAAAATTGCAACTGGCTATATTTACTATGTCTCCTTGAAAGGAGTCACCGGTGCCGGAAATTTGGATATTGACTCGGTTAATCATCACTTATCCAGAATGAAAAATTACATTAAATTACCAGTTGGCGTAGGCTTTGGGATTAAAAATGCAGAAATAGCCAAGCAAGTTAGTGAGAACGCTGACGCGGTAATTGTTGGAAGTGCACTTGTCTCTATTGTTGAGCAGTTGTCAGGAGATAAGGATAAAATGATTACTAAAATTGGTAACCTATCAAATGAAATTTCAACTGCTATTAATTAACTAAGGCTTACTATGAGTTGGTTAGAGAAAATTTTGCCATCAATTGGTAAAAACGCTAAAAAAAATATTCCTGAAGGTCTTTGGAGTAAGTGTCCTGAGTGTAATCGTGTGCTTTATCAAGAGGAGCTTGAGCGTCTGCATTATGTTTGCCCTAAGTGTGATCATCATTTACGAATTTCTGCAAGAAAGCGCCTAGAAAGTTTTCTTGATGTTGAGCATCAGTTTGAAATTGCTATTAATCTTGAGTCGGTAGACCCCCTTAAATTTAAAGACCAAAAAAAGTATAAAGATCGCTATAGTGATGCTCAAAAATCTACTAAAGAAAAAGATGCACTAGTTGTAAAAAAAGGTCTATTAAAAGGAATCCCAATTATAGCTGCTGCATTTGATTTTAGTTTTATGGGTGGTTCAATGGGCTCTGTTGTTGGGGAGAAGTTTGTTAGAGCTGCAGATGCTTCTATTGAAAATAAACATCCCCTCGTCTGTTTCTCTTCTAGTGGTGGTGCACGAATGCAAGAAGGACTTTTTTCTTTGATGCAGATGTCTAAAACATCCCTTGCTGTTAAATTGTTATCTGATAACAAAATTCCCTTTATTTCAGTGTTGACTGACCCAACAATGGGTGGTGTTTCAGCTAGTTTGGCAATGTTAGGGGATGTACAAATTGCAGAGCCTAAAGCAAGAATTGGATTTGCGGGTGCTAGGGTTGTAGAACAAACCGTCAGAGAAGAATTGCCAGAAGGTTTTCAAAGAAGTGAGTTTTTACTTGAAAAAGGCGCTATTGATATGATAGTTCATCGCTCAGAGTTACGAAAAAAGATCTATCAGATATTATTTGCACTGAATCATAAGCACCAAATCTAATATTAGACTTTAGTAATTATTAATTTGAATAAAGTATATCAACTGTGAAGGTATTATTGGCTAATCCAAGAGGTTTTTGCGCTGGAGTTGAGCGCGCTATTGAGATAGTTGAGCGTGCTATTGACAAACATGGATCACCAATTTATGTTCGACATGAGGTTGTACATAATAAGTTTGTTGTTGAAAATCTTAAGAACAAGGGTGCAATTTTTGTTGATGAAATTGATCAAATCCCACAAGGTAGTGTTGTAATATTTAGTGCACATGGAGTCTCTCAAGCTGTAAGAAAAGATGCTGCCTCTATTTCTGCAACCGTATATGATGCTACATGCCCCTTAGTAACAAAAGTTCATAAAGAGGTTGCTCGTCGTCAAAAACAAAATCATCAAGTCGTCCTTATTGGACATGCTGGTCACCCTGAGGTAGAGGGTACTCTTGGCCAATCAAATGATTCTAAAAAAATTACTCTTGTAGAGTCAATTAGTGACATTGATGAGTTAAATTTTTCAGATTCTAGTGACATTTCATATACTACTCAGACTACCCTTTCAGTTGATGATACAAAACAGATAGTTGGTTTATTAAAGACTAAATTTCCTCAGATCCAGGCCCCTAAAAAGAGTGATATTTGTTACGCAACGCAAAATCGCCAAGATTCAGTAAAAGTTATAATTAATAATTCTGAAATGTTACTGGTGATAGGTTCAAAAAATTCTTCAAACTCTAATCGACTTAGAGAGATTGCTGAAAAGAATGATAAGCCTGCTTACTTAATAGATAGAGCTAGTGATATCGACGTTGATTGGTTGCGTGGTATTACTTCAGTTGGAGTTACAGCTGGAGCTTCAGCACCTGAAGTATTAGTTCAAGAGGTTGTTGGTTATCTTTTAGAAAATGGCGCTGATGAAATTATTGAAGTGAGTGGCATTAATGAATCTGTACATTTTCCAGTCCCAGCAACCTTAAGGGTATAAGAGTTACTAAAGAAATTAGAGAGGTCTTTGATTAAGGATATTATGAAAAAATATGATATATATGGAATAGGCGCAGCTATAGTAGATACAGAAGTTATTGTGACTGATTCATTTCTAGAAGAAAATGAAATTGATAAAGGGCTTATGACTCTTGTTGAAGAGGAACGCCAACGGAATTTAATTGACTCTCTAACTACTCAACGCATACCAGTAAAGAGAAGTTGTGGCGGTTCAGCATGTAATACAGTTGTTGCAGCAAGTAGATTTGGCTCTAAAGCTTTTTTCTCAGGGAAGGTTGCTACAGATAATGAGGGTGATTTTTTTGTAAAAGATTTGAAGCGTGCTGGCGTTGATTTTCATGATGTAGAAGCTACAAGTGGCGTTACTGGAAAATGCCTTGTAATGGTTACTCCTGACGCTGAGCGTACTATGAATACGTATTTAGGAGCTAGTCTAGAGCTATCTTCCAATGAAATTGATCTGGCGTCATTAGTGAATTCAAACTGGTTATACATTGAAGGATACTTGGTTACCGATGATGCAAGAACAGGTGTCGCAAGAGATGCTATGATTTATGCTAAGCAAAAAGGAGTTAAAACCTCACTCAGCCTTTCAGACCCCTTTATAGTAGATGTTTTTTCAGATAATATTAGAACTATTATTGGCAATGACGGCATTGACTTACTCTTTTGCAATGGAGATGAGGCTAGAAGTTTTACTGACACTCATACAATTGAAGCGGCAGTTGAAGCGCTTAAGCAATATGCTAAGACATTCGTCATTACTAGAGGGCCAGGTGGTTCATTGGTCTTCGATGGTAAAGAACTTATTCATACTTCAGGTGTCATTACAAACGCTATAGATACCAATGGTGCTGGGGACATGTTTGCTGGTGCATTTTTATATGCTCTTGGATGTGGTAAAAACTATTCCTGGGCTGCTGATTTTGCTAATGCTGCTGCTGCGCGCGTCGTTAGTCAATTTGGACCTAGAATTAAGGTGATTGAATATATAAGCCTTAAGCAACAATTTAATATCCAGCATTAGACTTTAAATAATTAAATGTTTTATATTCAACTGCTGATTTAATACCATATAATAAAAGTCGTTTTTAGAGGGATTTAATATGAAAAATGTAGTAAGCAAATTGTTTCAATTAAGAAAAGCATTAGATGAGTGTGAAAAAGAGTTTGGTTTGAATAATTATTCAGAAGTTGAGAGGGCGGTATTTTCTTTTGTAACTGCAAATGTAAATTCCACAATAACCTCAATAAAAAATGAACCATACTTCTCTAAATATTCTCTTTCTACTATTAAAAGGGCAGTTCTTTTCCTTACATCTAATGGTGTGATAAAGTCTGAGCAGTCTTTAGTTGATAAAAGAGAAATGATTTTAACAGTACCTAATTAGTTTTCTTTTAAGAAGTGGGTTGCCTAATGGCCACTTAAAAAAACATAGGGACGTGATTGATAGTGCAAGTAGCACGGAATATAAATTAATACAGGTTAGTAGCCTTCTTTTAAGGGGTTTCAAAGTCGACTGTTACCTTATTCCAGCGACTCTAAACAAATAATAAAAGGAGATTTATGTTGTTATGCTATGAGTACTATTTTGAATAAAATCAGCAGTTTTCTCTATGTAAATTGCATCACTTTTGTTGCCATAGTTTTTATTACGTTTATTAATGGCGAGACCTATAATTTAGTTGGTAACCTCATTTGGCTTCCTTTAGGTACAGTGTTATTATGCTATCTTTTATTTGGTTTCAGAATTGTTATAGCTGTATTCTTGGCCATTATGTTTTCAGCTCATTGGTTTCATGAAGAACCATTATTTATTTTTAATAAAAATATGGTACACCTTGTGGGCACCCTTGCACCATTGCTAGCTATTGCTAGCATGAAATTCTTTAAACTGTCGAATTTTTTTGAAGGAGGCAAACTAGTTTTTCAGCACTTACTTTTTTTAGTAATCCTGACCGCTTTATATAACACACTAATGAAATTCTTTGTTTTTTCGTATTTTGATAATTTATCAATTAATGCGGTGAAATTCATACAGGGATATTTGCTTGGTGATATTTTAGGTTGCCTAGCTGTTTTATTTTTTGCAGTGTTAGTGGTCGTTCCGGGAATTCGATATTTTGCTCCAGAACTTGTCCCTTCAGATTTAGATAATTAGTTAATTTTCTTAAGAAGGATATTTACACTAAGCTGCCTAGTAGTTCTCTAACTTTTTCTATTCGTGAAAGATTGTGCTCCATTTCTTTATTGAAAATGAGAGTATTTTGATTTTTTAATTGGTAGATTAATGGTTGTTTTTGAATCAAGTTAATAATTTTTTTTGCTTCTATAGTGCTATTATTATTTAGAGTTATTTCTGTTTTTTCATCGAAAATATTTATCTTTTTTACTCCAAATTTTTCTGCAAAAATCCTTAATGAAGTTGATTCAAATAGATTTTTTGTTTGATCAGGAAGAAGGCCAAAGCGATCAATCATTTCAATTTTTAATTCTTTTAACTCATCATCATCCATGGCACTAGCAATTCTTTTGTAAAGTATTAAGCGTTCATGGACGTCAGATAAATATGTTTCAGGTATTATGCAAGCGATACCACTATTAATTTCAATCTCTTCAATAATTGCATCATTGATATCAAATTTTGTATTATTTTTGATAGCCTGAATTGTTCTTTTTAGGAGATCATGGTAAAGATTAAATCCAATGTCTGAAATTTTACCGCTCTGATTTTCTCCAAGTAAATCTCCAGCTCCTCTTATCTCTAAATCATGATTTGCTAGCATAAACCCAGCTCCAAGCTCCTCTAATGAAGCAATAGCATCAAGACGCTTCTTTGCATCATTAGTTAGTGATTGATGTGACTTTATAACAAGATATGCATATGCTTTATGATGAGAACGACCTACTCTCCCGCGAAGCTGATGTAGTTGAGCAAGTCCAAAATTTTGTGCATTATTAATAATCATTGTATTAGCACTTGGAATGTCAATTCCAGTTTCAATAATCGTAGTACAAACTAAAAGCTGAAAACGCTGATGATAAAAATCAGCCATAATTTGTTCAAGCTCTTTGCTTGGCATCTGCCCATGAGCGATCCGAACATTGAGATTTGGCATCATGTTTCTTAGAGATTCTGCCATATTGTCAATTGTGTCTATATCGTTATGAACTACAAAAATTTGACCTCCTCGGTGAAGTTCGCGAGAACAGGCTTCTTTAATGGTTTCATTGTCCCATTCATCAACAAAGGTTTGTATTGCAGTTCTTTTTGCAGGGGGAGAGGCAATAATTGAAAGTTCCCTTAAAGACCCTAGAGCCATATTGAGTGACCTAGGGATAGGTGTCGCAGTCATTGTTAGTATGTCACTTTGACCACGAATTTTTTTAAGTGATTCTTTTTGCTTAACACCAAATCGATGCTCCTCATCAATGATAATTAATCCTAAGTTGTGGTATTTAATCGATCCCTGGATGAGTTTATGAGTTCCTATTACAATATCAATTTTCCCCTCATTGAGTCCAGATTTGATTTGACTCTGTTCCTTTGAACTCTGAAATCTCGAAAGAGATTTAATTATTATTGGGAATTTTGAAAAGCGATCCGTAAAAGTTTGATAATGCTGGCTTGCTAATAAAGTTGTAGGTACAAGCATTGCAACTTGTTTTCCTGCCTCCACAGCCAAAAATGCTGCTCGCATAGCAATTTCAGTTTTTCCAAAACCCACATCTCCACAAACCAAACGATCCATTGGTTTATCAGACTGCATATCTAGAAGAACATCATCCATTGTTTTAAGCTGATCTGGAGTTTCCTCAAAAGCAAAGCTAGAAACAAAAGAACTATAAGAGTCACTTGGTGCAGGATAGGCAAAGCCTTTTTGAGACTGTCTTTTTGCATAGATTTCTAATAACTCTGCTGCAACATCATAGAGTGCTTCAGCAGCCTTTCTTTTCGCTTTACTCCATTGCTGACTTCCCAGCTTATGAAGTGGCGCATTGTCTGTGCTAGCTCCAGAATATCGAGAAATTAAATTAAGAGCAGTAATGGGCACCATCAGAATTGAGCCATTAGCATATTCAAGGGACAGAAAATCTTGCTGATTTTCATCAAAAGTTCGACTCTTTAGACCTAAGTAACGTCCAACACCATAGTGTTCATGAACTATAGGGTCACCCAGTTGAATTTCAACAAGACTTTTAATAGCCTCATCAAAATCTCTATGTTTTGCCCGTCTTCTTCTTCTTTGGTTGACTGCATCTTGACCAAACAAATTGTTTTCAGTAATGATCGCAAACCGATCACAAAGAATTCCATCACTAAGACGAGCGTTTGTAATGCAAAGTTTATGATCTTGATCAAGAAAATCATCCCAACCATTACAATTAATTGCGTTTATGTTATAACTCGATAGAAGTTCAGTAAGAACGTTCTGACGTCCCTCAGATTCGCATACAATTAATACTCTAGATTGAAATTTTTCAACAAATTTAATTAATTTATTTAGAGGATTTTTAGTTTGAGATTGAATTTTTACAGGCGGAAGAACAGCTGAAGAAAAGTTGAGTGCACCTATCTGATCCATTTTTGAAGACTGAGTTTGGATTTGATTTTTATCCTTAATTAGTCTAAAAAATTCCTCAGAACTTAAAAAAACTTTGTTAATTTCTAGTGTAGGTCTTTCAAGAGAATGATTGCAATGTTCATAGCGCTCTAGTAATTCATTACTTTGATTCTTCATGACCTCAGAAAGGCCTTTTTGATAGACAACAACTGGCTCAGTATTTAAGAAATCAAAAAGTGTGTTAGTTTTATGAAAAAATAGTGGTAGGTAGAACTCTATTCCACCAGGAAACCTTCCCTCGATGACCTCGTTATAAATGAATCCATCTGTGTTACCAAATTCAGATAAGTAATTACTCTTAAAGGTCGAAATACTTTCTTTATCTGATGCAAATTCTCGCGCAGGCAAAAGTTTGATCTTATTTATAACTTCAATTGACCGTTGCGTTGAGGCTTTAAAGGTGC
>JAPYSK010000083.1 GCA_029936515.1 Candidatus Thioglobus sp. | reverse complement strand
ATCAGAGAAGGCGGACGCACGGTAGGTGCTGGAGTCGTCTCGAAGATTACGAGTTAGAAGAATTAATATAGCGAGTAGTCATTCAGTTTGAGTGGGTGGCTATGTTTATTTTAGGATTTAATATTTAGGCAAGTGGCTCAATTGGTAGAGTAGTGGTCTCCAAAACCATTGGTTGGGGGTTCGAGTCCCTCCTTGCCTGCCAAATTAAAGGACATATGTGACTAAGCAAATAGACAATTTAAAGAGTGGGTCTGATCAGTGGAAAACTATTCTAGCAGTTGCTATTGTGATAGCAGCGCTTGCATTATATTATGTAAATCCACTTAATTTTAATACGCTCACTAAAGTTCTTATTACTCTACTTTGGTTTGTTATAGCTGGGGCAGTATTTATTAAATCTACTCAAGGAGATAGGTTCCTTCATTTTCTCAGAGAGACCAGGATTGAATTAAGAAAAGTTGTTTGGCCAACTCGTGAAGAAACTACAAAGACAACTGGAATCATTATGATTGCAGTAGTTGTTGTAGCTATTTTTCTTTGGATTATTGATGCATTCTTTACTTGGGGTGTGCAATCAATCTCATTACTGAACATTTTTTAATTAAAGGATTTTCATGTCTAAGAATTGGTTTGTAATCCACGCTAGAAGTGGCTATGAAGCGAAAGTTAAAGTCGCAATTGAAGAAGCTATAGCTAGAGAAGGTATTGAAGATCTTGTTGATGAGATTCTAATTCCTACCGAGCAAGTAGTTGAATTAAAGGGCGGAAAGAAAAAGGAAACCGAACGTAAGTTTTTTCCGGGCTATATGCTAATAAAGATGGAATTGACTGAGCCAAGTTGGTTATTAGTTAAAAATACTAATAATGTAATTGGTTTTATTGGCGGTTCATCTGGAAAACCTTCTCCAATAACTCAGAGAGAAGTAGATAGAATTTTTGCACGTGTTCAAGAAGGTGCAGACAAACCTAAACCGAAGGTTGCATTTCAACCGGGTGAAGAGGTGTTGGTTATTGATGGTCCATTTAATGAGTTCAATGGAACTGTTGAAGGCGTTAATTATGAAAAGAGTTTATTGACAGTGGAGGTTCTAATTTTTGGAAGAACTACTGCAGTTGAATTAGAGTTTTCTCAAGTAGAGAAAACATAATCCAGTCTTTATAGGCTGAAATTAGCAACGGGGAGCTTAAGAGCGTTTGTACCCATAGGAGATAAAAATGGCAAAAAAAATTGAGTCATACATTAAGCTACAGGTCCCTGCAGCAGAAGCGAATCCGTCACCACCAGTTGGCCCTGCATTAGGTCAGCATGGTGTTAATATTATGGATTTTTGTAAAGCGTTTAACGCTAAAACACAGGACCTTGAAAAAGGCATGAAAGTGCCAGTAGTGATAACGGTCTATAGTGATCGCAGCTTTACTTTTATTACTAAATCACCTCCAGCAGCAGCGCTTCTTCTAAAGGTAACAGGAATTGCTAAAGGTAGTGGCGAACCTCATCTTACTAAAGTTGGAACAGTCACGCGCACACAATTAGAAGAAGTTGCGAATATTAAGATGAAAGATTTGAATGCAAATGATTTAGATGCAGCTGTTCAAATTGTAGCGGGAACTGCTCGCTCAATGGGTCTAGTGGTGGAGGGTTGATGATGGCTAATTTAACAAAAAATCAAAAAGTAAATGCTTCTAAGCTAGAAGTAGGTTCTAAATACTCAATTTCAGACGCTCTTGGACTAATCAAGGAATGTGCAACAGCAAAATTTGATGAATCGGTAGATGTAAGTATTAACCTTGGTATTGATACTAAAAAGTCAGACCAAAATGTTCGTGGTGCAGTTGTTCTTCCAAATGGCACTGGTAAGGTTGTTCGAGTAGCGGTTTTTACTCAGGGTGATAATGTGCAAAAAGCAACCGATGCGGGTGCAGATATTGTAGGGATGGATGATTTAATGAAAACTATGCAAGATGGAGATCTTAATTATGATGTTGTTATAGCGTCTCCAGATGCAATGGGTGTGGTTGGTCGATTAGGACAAGTTCTTGGTCCTCGTGGTTTGATGCCAAACCCTAAAGTTGGAACTGTTACACCTGATGTTGCAACAGCTGTTAAGAATGCAAAAGCTGGGCAGGTCCGTTATCGTGCAGATAAGGCTGGTATTGTTCATGCTGGTATTGGTAAAGCTTCTTTTGATGCAAAGGCATTAGAAGAAAATATTGTGGCACTGATTGACGCACTTAAAAAGGGTAAACCAAGTTCAGCGAAAGGTATTTATTTTAAAAAGATTAGTGTTTCATCAACTATGGGCCCAGGCCTTGCAATTGATGCAGCAAGTGTTGATATTTAATTAGTTTTAAAACTGATAAATTAATTATTATCAGTTAATGAATTCTTTGGGCGACAGGGTAACTTGTCATGCCTCAAAGACCATAGGTGCGACAAATTGTTTTCAATTTGTTGCTTAATAAATTGATCCTTCAATTTGCCTATGTAGAGGGTATGAAAATACTCTGTGGCGAAAGTTGTAATTTTATAGCTTTCTTTTTTTAATTGTTCAGGAGAGACAATATGGCTCTAAATCTTGAAGCAAAAAA
>JAPYSK010000035.1:3056-15243 GCA_029936515.1 Candidatus Thioglobus sp. | reverse complement strand
TTTAGTAAGTTATCTTTCACAACAACTGATATAGGTCAAATGGCTGCATTAGTTAGTGTTGATGGTATGACTTATGAGGATGCTGCTGCAAAATGGTTTGCTGAACATCAAGATGTTATAGCAAAATTTACTCCTTAATAATGTATAGCTATATTTCTTAGTTATTTACGAAGGAATCGAGCTAGAATCTATAACTCTCCCCTAGGCTTTTATAGCTAGGGGATTTTTTTTGTACCTCCATATCAATGCCATTTAAGGTGAAATTTAAGTTGATATTTTTTTTGACTTTAAAGTAGCTTAATTACGGTTGGAATCGGGGTATCATTTTGTATGTAATAAGCTAAAAATGAATTAGGAAATTATATTATGTCTTCTCAAGATACCTCATCTCAAAAAAATAATCCTGTTATTAAGTGCGAGTCTGTCTATAAAATTTTTGGTGAAAATGCAGAAAAAATGCTCCAAGAAGCTAATGGCAATGTTGATGCACAAGTATTTCAAGATGCGGGTTGCGTAGTTGGTGTCAATAGCGCTTCATTTGAGGTTTACAAGGGCGAAATGCTTGTCGTTATGGGTTTGTCTGGCTCAGGAAAATCAACCCTTCTTCGCTGTATATCCAGATTAACAGAAGCAACCTCAGGAAGTATTTTTATTGAAGGCGAAGATTTATTAGCTTTGAGTGGTAAAGAACTAATTGAACTTAGACGCAACAAAATGGGTATGGTGTTTCAAAGTTTTGCCTTATTGCCTCACAAAACTGTATTAGAAAATATTGCCTTCCCTCTACAAGTTAAAGGTAACAAGTTAAAAGACGCTATGACAAGAGCTAAGGAAATGGTTGACCTTGTTGGTCTTACTGGTCGTGAAAATTATTTTCCTAGGCAGTTATCTGGTGGTCAGCAACAACGTGTAGGTATTGCCCGTTCATTAGCTGTTGAGCCTGATATTTGGTTCTTAGATGAGCCTTTCTCGGCTCTAGATCCTTTAATTCGTAAAGAAATGCAAGATGAATTTTTAAGGCTACAAGGCGTTTTAAATAAAACAATTTTATTTGTAACGCATGATTTTGATGAAGCGCTTCGACTTGCCGACCGTATTGCGATTATGAAAGATGGCATTATTGAGCAACTTGACGTCCCTGCCAACATTGTCCTTAATCCAGCAACTGAGTACGTTCGTAAATTTACCGAAGAGGTGCCAAGAGAAAAGGTACTTAAGATTGAGTCAGTGATGGATCCAGTCAATAGTTCAGAAGAACTAAGCGATCTAAAGGTTTCCAAGGACGCCATTATTGAAACTGTTGCAGAAGCTGTGCTGAATGAAGATAAGCCCGTTGCTGTTGTAGATGAAAACGATAAAGTTGTTGGCACTTTGCACTATTCTAAAGTGATTCATATGTTGTTTGGTGAAATTCCTCAGCAAGAAGAAAAACATTAAATAAAGAGCTATGCACTACTTAACAAAGCATCCTAAATTAATACAATTTGGTATTCTTTTAATTGTATTTTTTGCTCTCATGTCGATGACAGGTGAGTATGCAGGTTATCTAGAACTACGTGATGGCTTCAGTAATAAAGTTGAATCCGGAAAAATACAGGCTGTTGCCAGTTTTTCTGATTCTGTCAGTATGATTTTAAGGGGCCAATTGCCGCCTCAATTCATACGGATACCTGAGATGCACTTTTATAATCCAGTGATAAGTGGCTCAATAGGTTATCTATTAACTATGCTATTTATTATTGCTGGGCTTTCATTTAAAAATTATTATTCAGCATCAAAAGATGGCAGAGTTTTAGTTTCAAGTTGGTTTAAAAAGAATTGGAACAAGCTATCCATCTACGTGTTTACAGGCATTTTTGGTGGTCTATTCATCGCACCTACTCTATTTACATGGATTTTTTTAGAACCAACAACATTTAGCTTTTGGGATATGCCAGGAATTATTCATCATTTTGCAAGGTTTTTGATGTTTGATTTTTGGCCGGTCGAGGTTTATGACCCTGACATTGAGGAGTATGAATTCTCTGCCATGATAAAAGAAATAACTAGAGGTTTTTCGCGCTCAATACTTTTTATCATTGATTTGATTCGTGAAGTTCTATTGGGAGGCATTAAAACAATTGTTGCCTTTACTAGTTGGGATTTTATTAGTGCAAATAGGTGGGCTAAATGGCCTGCACTACCTTGGACGGTGGTTTCAGCCACCGCAATTATGGTTGGTTACGCTTTAAAAGGATGGAGGCTTGCTTTTTTAGCCGCTTTTGCAACAATATATATTGCGTTTTTTGGCGCATGGGAGCCTGCCATGATGACACTCTCGCTGATATTTGTTGCAGCACCAGTTTCTTTTATTTCGGGCTTGACTCTAGGAGTGCTGGCATTCAAAAGTCCAGCAACTGAAAAAGTTTTGTGGCCGATTCTTAATATAACTCAGACAATGCCACATTTTTCTTATTTAATTCCTGTGGGCGTATTTTTTGGAATTGGAGATCATGCTGGATGTATTGCCACCATAATTTTTGCAACTCCGCCAATGATTCGACTTACTCTTTTAGGCCTTAAAAAGGTATCCCCAGAGGTTGTAGAGGCAGGTATGATGAGCGGTTGCAATAATTATCAACTCTTATTTAAAGTCCTAATCCCATCCGCAAGGTTTGATATTTTAATTGGTGTTAACCAAGTAATCATGCAGTGCTTAGCTATGGCAGTAATTTCCTCTTTTATTGGCGCTAAGGGTTTGGGCTGGTATTTATTGCTCGCCATTAATAATCTTTGGGTAGGGGCTGCACTCCAGCTAGGAATTTGTATTGTCTTGATTGCCGTTGTTTTGGATAAATTTTCTCTAGCTTGGGCTAACAAACAAACTGACTATTTTGCTGAACTTCCTTTTATGCAGCGCCATAAATACTCGTTATTTTTTCTCGTTATCCTTTTTGCAGGTATTTTATTGGCCTACATTGGCTCTTTTATCTTTAAAGGCGATATTAATTATTTATATCAAATACCATACAACAAAGGCTTTAGTATGGCTGACACTTTTCAGGCTGGTATCGACTGGTTTTTAAAAACTTTTTTTTGGAGTTTGCAAGGCTTTAATAAGTGGTTTATAGTCGATGTATTATTACCAATGAGAGCATCATATCTTGCTATGCCGGTTATTGCAACTTTTACGCTGTTGATGGGTGTTGGTTATATTATTGGCGGCATTAGATCAGCGCTAGTTGTCGGTGGGTTTTTGCTATTTATTTCACTTACAGAGTGGTGGGATAGGGCGCTCATCACCTCCTATACGGCTACTGTTTGCGTTTTGGTATCGGGCGTTGTCGGTGTAACTGTTGGTACCTTGTCGGCTAGTAACGCGCGCGCAAGTAAAATAGTTTTATTGGTTTGTGACACCTTTCAGACCCTCCCTTCTTTCATCTACTTAATTCCAGTAATTATACTTTTTGGTATAACGGATACCTCTGTTGTGATAGCGATGATTGTATATGCAACTGTTCCAGCTACCCGTTATACAATAGAGGGCCTCAGAAGTGTGCCACAAGATATGCATGATGCAGGCTCAATGTCGGGCGTTAATCGTATTCAAAGATTGATTAAAATTGAATACCCTCTTGCCTTCCCTCATATAATGCTTGGCCTTAATCAAACGCTTATTTTTGCATTGTTCATGGTCGTTATTGGTGCATTGATTGGCACTGAAGGTTTAGGTCAAGGAATTTTAGAATCCTTGTCAAATAAACAAGGTATAGGAAAAGGACTTATGCTCGGATTTTGTATTGCCTTTATAGGTTTGTTATTTGATCACTTGATTCAGACTTGGGCATCAAAAAGAAGAAAGTTATTAGGAATAGGTTAGTATTTCTTTCATAATGATTTTGAAATTTAATAATTTAGTTGTCAAAAAGTTAAATAATCCTTCTCAAAAATTCAAACCTAATTGAAATTAATTACTAATTTAGTTGTTTTTTACTACGATAATATCACATTGGTATTTCTAAATCAGGAGAGTTACAAAAATGAAGATTATTGATGGCAAAAAAATTGCTGAAAATCTTAGAACTAAAATTGCTAGTGAGGTTAAACAATTTTCTCGTCCACCAGGACTTGCTGTAATTCTAGTTGGTGATGACGAGGCCTCTCAAGTTTACGTCAGAAATAAATCAAAAGCTTGTGTTGAAGTAGGTTTTTATTCCGATCAAATTCATAAATCAGCGAATATTACTGAGGAAGAGCTGCTCTCTGAGGTTACTAGACTTAATGAAAATCAAACTATTGATGGGATTTTAGTTCAATTACCATTACCTTCACATATCGATAGCAATAAAATAATTGAAGCAATTATTCCTGAAAAAGATGTAGACGGGTTCAGCAGTGAAAATGTCGGAAAATTAATGCAAAATAAACCCTTTATAAGTCCATGCACACCAAAGGGCATAATGAAAATGTTGGCATCAATAAAATGTGAGCTTAGAGGAAAGGATTGCGTTATTATTGGTGCCTCTAATATTGTTGGAAGGCCAATGTCTATGGAGTTACTTAATGCTGGAGCAACAGTGCTTGTTTGCCATAAAGATACAAAAGATATAACTAATAAAGTTAAAACAGCTGACGTTGTAATAGCTGCAGCTGGAGTTGCTCATCTTGTTAAGGATGATTGGGTTAAAGAGGGTGCAGTAGTAATTGATGTAGGCATTAATCGACTAAAAGATGGCTCCCTAGCAGGCGATGTTGACTTTAATGCAGTAAAAGATAAAGCTTCAGCTATTTCACCTGTTCCAGGTGGTGTAGGTCCAGTGACGATTGCTGTTTTGCTTGAAAATACACTAACAGCATACAAGGCAAGACTTATAGATTCATAGCTATTTCTGAGGATCTAAAGTTTTTGACAAGACTTGCTACCCATCGATGAAAGCAGTGCGTCGCACTGTCCATTGCTGGTGAAAATTTTCCGCCATCAAACATTAACCCCTTTCTGCCTCGCTGCATTCCTTCAACAACGACTATATCCTCATAAAAAACACTTTTCCAAAAATGAGCATTAGCGTCAATCAGTACTTTTAATTCAGGCATCTCTTCGGGCTTTTTTGCGTAATAAATTGATACGTGCTCAATGGACTTATTAATAGAGATAGGTTCAATGATTATTGAATAGAAGTGGTCTCGATGAACCCCTAAAAGTACATTAGGGTATAAAGCAATGTACTCACTAGTTGTATCCCATTTTTCGGAAAGATTATCAAAGTCTGGAAAAACATTTCCATCTATACTTTTAATTCGATTATAGACGTGCGATCCTTGTCCAGAAAAATATCCAGGCTCTTCAATATGATAGTGGTCTTCAATACTTGATGTGATGTTAAGCTCTGGATGAATCCAAGGTAAGTGGTAGCTTTCACAATAATTTTCAACTGCGAGCTTCCAGTTAGTTTCAAGATTAAGAGTGAACGAGGAGCTTTCTCCACCATGATATATTGGCTTGTCAAACTCTGACCATCTCTGAATTATTTTTGAAGCATAATCAGCAAATTCTTTGGCGTTATTGGATATATTCACAAAGATGATATCCTGCCAGACTGTAGATCTAATTTTAAAGAGCCCTAACTCATCATTTTTGATTGCTTCATGGGTGTTAATATCAGTTCCGCCTACCATTGGTGTCGCACATAAGTCACCATTGAGGTTATAGCACCAGCTATGATATGGGCATCTTATTACCCCTGAAATATTAGTTGGTTCTTCAATTAAGATCATCCCACGATGGCGGCATGTATTCTGGAAAACATTAATATCACCATTTTTATCACGAGCCATCAGTAATGGCATGTCGATAAAGCTAGTTGGTTTTACATCTCCTATGTTTGGAATATCTTTTCCAAATCCAATTGCAGACCAATTATTAAACAGGATTGCTTTTTTTTCCTCATTAAAAACCGCATCACTTATGTAGTGCTCATTAGGAAGCCCTTTTGCATTATCGGTTGATGTTAAAACTGAATCTAGATTACTGAGTGGAGTCGATGGCATTAAGAAAGTTGAATAAAAAAAAGATATGATACTATGAATTTTTATTAATCAATATTAATTAAATTCATTTAAAAAATTGAATAAATTTCAACTATTAGAAGTACTCAGGTTTTGCATACTCACTTAACTTGAATGTGCAAAATTCTTATGATTTAGAAATTAGAAAGTCCCTAAGAATCTTTACATTTTCAGAGAGTAGTTCTTCTTTTTCACTCATGATATAGATTGCAGAAGGTGCGGGTATTGAAGTATCACCTAGAACAACAAGTTCGCCACTATCGATTTTTGGTTTACAAAGGTGTTTCCATCCAAGAGCTATACCCATTCCATCACTAGCTGCTTGAAGGCCGATCATGTAATTATTAACATGAATACCTGGTGAAATTTTTCCTTTATAACCAAGGGCGTTAAACCAAGAAAACCAGTTAGACCAGTTTTTATCTTTAGCTCTGAGATGGATAAGCTGTGCTTGTGCTAGCTCATCTATACTTGGGTTAGGAAATTCTTTAGCAAAGTTAGGGCTACAAACAGGCACTAATTCATCCTGAAAAAGAGTGTGCTTTTGGGATGATTCATTTTCAACATAGCCATAGCATATCTTTAAGTCAACAGCTATTCCTTGAGAGTCAGGGTTATCAGTAACATGTTGATTTACAGGAATTTCAGGGTGTTGCTTCCAAAACTGAGCCAAGCGAGGCGGTAACCAAAGAAAAGAAATAGCAGTTGTGGCGCTTATAATAACCTCTTTGTCGCAAGCAGAGCGCTGCAGGTTTGCCAGTGTTGATGAAACTGCTGTAAAGCTACTTTGTAGTACAGCGAATAATGATTCGCCATGATCTGTTAGGTTGTTTCCATGATGTTTTCTATCAAACAACGAAAGACCAAGCTCAGTTTCTAAGAATTTAATTTGATGGCTTACAGCACCAGGCGTAACGCCAAGCTCTTCAGCGGCACCCTTAAAACTTTTATGGCGAGCTGCAGTTTCAAACGTAGCTAGAGAAGTTAGGGGTGGTAATTTGTAGTATCTACGAGACATAATAGCATCCTAAATGTTGAATATAAGTATACTTGTTTTTAGCATTATTTGTGTTCAAAATAAGTCATATTGGCATAATACTCTTTATATTGCTATTTTTAAATTAGTAAATTATTATTTAGTTTAGTTCTTCTAATTAATTGATTTATAGCCTTTTATAGGCTATTTATCACAA
Source organism: Candidatus Thioglobus sp. (assembly GCA_029936515.1). Classification (GTDB taxonomy): domain Bacteria; phylum Pseudomonadota; class Gammaproteobacteria; order PS1; family Pseudothioglobaceae; genus Pseudothioglobus. The sequence goes on along the minus strand of JAPYSK010000035.1, from coordinate 8,005 downwards.
TATATAATTTTTTTTTAAAGCTTTAAAGTGTAATTTTGTAAAGAACAAAAGTATAAATTTTTATAAAAATTATTCTCATAATTAATTTCACTTTAGTTTGAATTTTTTAACCATTCAATGCTTCCAATTTAAAGATAATAATGATAATTAAAAACATTATAATTTATTCAATTTTAAACCCTACTTTAATAAAAAAATCATAAGGAGATTAGTATGTCTTTACCAAATCAAGCTGAATACGTAATAGTTGGAGCCGGTATCCATGGCTTATCAACAGCCTGGCGTCTAGCAGAGCGTCTAAGTGAAGCAGGTGAAAGTATAGAGAATCGCATTATTATTCTTGATAAATCTGGAATTTCTGCAGGTGCAACTGGAATTGCCTGCGGTGTTGTACGTAATAATTATTTTCAACCTGCAATGCGTAAATTAATGGCACATTCAGTAGCTATATGGGAAAGTGATCCAGAGGCTTTTAGTTATCATCCAGTTGGTTATATGCAAATCTCTTCTGAGAGTATGAGAGAAGATGTTAAGCAAATTCATTCAGAGCAACAAGCAATCGGTTATGAGAGTGTCTTTATCGAAGGGGAAGATGAATCTCGTGATTACATGCTAAACATGTTTGATGATTGGCAAGCAAAAGGGATAACGTCTGTCTTACACGAGAAAAAAGGTGGTTATGCAAATAACACCAAGGCTATGTATGGTTTAGCAAAAAAAGTTGAAGATCTTGGAGTAAGAATTATTACTGGAGTTGAGGTAACAGGATTCTCTAGAGACGACAATAATATGGTTACTGCTGTTGAAACTTCCCAAGGCTCAATCACTTGCAAAAAGGTAGTTATTGGCGCTGGTCCATGGGTTAGAGATTTTTGGGATATGTTAGATTTACCTGCAAGAATCGAAGTTAAGGATTTAGATGGAAATGTTCATAATGACGTCGATATGTGGCGTTTTTGGCAGTTAGAAGAAGGTGTATTAAGGGTTGATCCAGAACTTCTTAAAACCAATGATGGAAAAATGCCACCAGTTCTGCATGTTGATACAGATGCGCCATTATATTCTGATGTAGATGGCTCTTTGATTACTGACCAGATGTGGGGTATCTATTATAAACCTGATTGGCATTTTGGTGGTATTCAAGGTGGTGCTTCTCCTTATGAAATTAAAAAACCTGCAGAGGATGTATTGATTGACCCATACGGGCCCTCAAGTCCAGAGTTTGTCTCAGGTCCAGAATTTGCTCATATGTGGGTTTCTGCACTTGCACATTGCCATAAAAGATTTGAAGGCACAATGCCAAAGTATCATAAAGAACCTTCAGGTGGCATTGGCTGTTTCACTGCAGATAGTTTTCCTGTAATTGATACGTTCAATGAAAATGTAACAATCATTGCCGATAGTAATCATGGTTATAAAATGCTTGGTGTTGGTTGTTTAGTTGCTGAGGAGTTATTGGGTGAAAAACAAGAGCTTCTAGAGCCATTCAGGTTTAGTCGCTTTAAAGAAGGCAAGCTCCATCCAGTATCTAATAGTCCCTATCCTTGGAGTTAAAACAGTGAGCAAAACTCGTTATTCTGCCTTTAAGGTATTAAAAGAAGCATTAACCGGTCACAAGGGTTGGGAACCAACTTGGCGTGATGCTGAACCAAAAGCAGATGGCTACGATGTTATCATTGTTGGTGGCGGTGGTCATGGCTTAGCAACTGCTTACTATTTAGCAAAAAATCATGGTATTACTAATATTGCTGTCCTTGAAAAAGGATGGATAGGTGGTGGTAATGTTGGAAGAAACACGACCATTATTAGATCTAACTATTTGCTACCTGGTAACGAGCCATTTTATGAATTCTCAATGCAGCTTTGGGAAAATCTTGAACAAGACTTAAACTACAATGCCATGGTTTCTCAGCGTGGCATTATGAATCTAATTCACTCTGACGCTCAACGAGACGCCTTTATAAGAAGAGGTAACGGAATGCTATTTGCTGATGCAGGTTGTGAGTATCTTGAAGCAAAAGAGGTTAAAGAGAGATATCCTTTTTTGGATATGAATAATGCTCGTTTTCCTATTAAAGCAGCATTAGCTCAGCCTCGTGGAGGCACTGTTCGTCATGATGCGGTAGCTTGGGGATATGCAAGAGGCGCAAGTGACCTTGGTGTTGATATTATTCAAAATTGTGAAGTCACAGGTTTTAATATTGAAAATGGAAAGTGTCTTGGTTTACAAACAACTAAGGGTGACATTAAAGCTGGTCGTGTTGGAGTTTGTGTTGCAGGGTCATCAGGTCGAGTTATGGCCAAAGCTGGAATTAAATTACCAATTGAAAGCCATGTTCTTCAGGCATTTGTAACTGAAGGCCTTAAGCCTGTTATGGATAATGTTATTACTTTTGGAGCTGGACACTTTTATTGCTCACAATCTGACAAGGGCGGACTCGTATTTGGTGGTGATATTGATGGCTATAACAGCTATGCACAGCGCGGTAATTTACCAGTTGTTGAAGATGTTTGCTCTGGTGGTATGGCTATTATGCCTATGATTGGACGTGCTAGATTATTAAGAATGTGGGGCGGACTTATGGACATGTCTATGGATGGCTCTCCATTTATAGATAGTACTGAAATTGATGAGTTATTTTTTAATGGTGGTTGGTGCTATGGTGGTTTTAAGGCTACTCCTGCAAGTGGTTATTGTTATGCGCATTTGTTAGCAACAAATTCCTCGCATGAGGTGGCAACAGCATACAAGCTTGATCGTTTTAGGCGTGGCGCAATGATTGATGAGAAGGGCGTTGGCGCTCAACCAAATCTACATTAAGGGGGGCAGAAAATGATAATTAATCATCCATTATTAGGTCCTCGCGATTCTGAAGAGTTTGTCTACTTAGGCTCAACTGATTTAATAGATAGGCCTACTAACTGGGAAGAAGATGCTTCTTCTGAAGACTTCTATCAATACCAATATATTAGAGATAATATTGCTGGTAATCATCGCGAACTATGGTATCACGAGCAGGGCGATCAGTCTTGGTTGGTTGTTACTAGAAACACAATAACACATGAGATTACTAATGTTGAGTTAGCTCAAGATGTCTCAAGAGCAATGGGTCGAGGAAAATGAGTCAAATTAATAGAATAGATGGTGGCTTAATAGATCAAGAAAAATCTGTAAGTTTTACCTTTAATGGTCAAATATTGACTGGTTATGAAGGTGATACGCTTGCATCAGCTTTACTCGCAAATAATAAAAAATTGGTTGGTCGCTCTTTTAAATACCATCGTCCTCGCGGCATAGTTACTTCTGGCTCAGAGGAGCCAAATGCAATTATGGAGATTGGTAACGGCTCTTATAAGGAGCCAAATACTAAGGCAACTATTACCCAGCTTTATAATGGATTGGAAGCAAATAGTCAAAATCATAGAGGCCCATTAAGTTTTGATCTTATGGCAATTACAGATTTTTTATCTCCACTTCTTGGTGCTGGCTTTTATTACAAGACATTTATGTGGCCTAAAGCTTTTTGGGAAAAAATTTATGAGCCAGCGATTCGTAATTCTGCAGGATTAGGAACTCTTTCTACTGAATCTGATCCTGATACTTATGATAAAGGTTTCCGTTACTGTGATATTCTCATCATTGGTGCAGGAGCTTCAGGGCTATCTGCTGCATTAACCGCTGCTAGTTCAGGCGCAAAAGTTATTCTTGCTGATGAAGATTTCTTGATGGGTGGTAGATTGAATAATGAGACTCTAAAGATTAATGGAGTTTTAGGAAGTGAGTGGGCTCTTAACGTAGTTGCTAAATTAAGTGACATGGAAAACGTCACATTGATGTCTGACACAACTATTTTTGGTGTTTATGATCATGGCATCTATGGTGCTCTTGAAAATAGAGCTTCTGAGTCAAGAGAAGATAGTGACAAACCTCGTCAAGTCAATTGGAGAATTTATGCAAAGCGTTCAATTCTCTGTGCTGGTGCAATAGAAAGGTCTATCGCTTTTGGAAATAATGATCGTCCAGGCATTATGTTGGCTAGCGCTGTTAGGGCTTACTTAAATAGATTTGCAGTTGCTACTGGTCAAAAGATTTCTGTCTATACAAATAATGATGATGGTTGGCAGACTGCTAAAGACCTAACTTTGAAAGGTATCAGGGTTATAGCTGTAATTGATTCACGCTCTATCAGTCCTGTTATGCGAATTCCTGGTGCTGAAATTTTTATGGGTACAGATGTTGTTGATACTAAAGGTCGCAGGGCGCTTAAATCTATAAAGTTATCTAATGAAAAAACAATTTTGACTGATACGCTTGCTGTATCCGGTGGTTGGAATCCAGATTTACATTTGACTTGTCATCATCGCGGTATTCCAAAATGGAATGAGAAGATTGCTTCTTTTGTTCCAGATGAGTCAATGCCTCCTGGAATGTCAGTAGCTGGTCGAGCAAAGGGAACAATGGTAATTGCAGATGCAATTATTGAAGGCCACAATGTGGGCTCATCTGTCGCCTCAGGTCTTGGCTATAAAGTTAAAACATCAGATCCAGCTGAAACTCCTAGTGTTCCATATAACGTTTCTGCGAATTGGGGCGTTCCAAGTGGAAAAAATCGTGCTTGGGTTGACCTTCAAAATGACGTTACTGCAAAAGATATTAGACTTGCAAATCAAGAAGGATTTAAATCTGTAGAGCATGTTAAGCGCTATACAACTTTAGGTATGGCAACAGATCAAGGTAAAACAGCTAATGTTCTTGGTATAGGTATTATGGCTGAAAATATGGGTCAAACTATGCAAGAAACTGGCACAACAATCTTTAGGCCACCATACTCTCCAGTAGCTATTGGAGCTTTTGCAGGAAGAAGGCGCGGTATGGAGTTCTATCCAACACGTTACACTCCTAGCCATAACTGGTCCGCTGAACAGGATGCAGTTTTTGTTGAGGTTGG
>JAPYSK010000035.1:0-2956 GCA_029936515.1 Candidatus Thioglobus sp. | reverse complement strand
GCCTCAGTTGGTATTTGTGATGTTACGACCTTAGGAAAGATAGATATTAAGGGTGCTGATGTTTCTGAGTTTCTGAATAAAGTTTACGTAAATGCTTTCGCAAAAGTGCCAGTTGGTAAAACTCGTTACGGCTTAATGCTTCGTGAAGATGGCATGGTAATGGATGACGGTACAACGGCAAGGCTTTCTGAAAACCACTTTGTAATGACTACTACGACTGCTAATGCTGTTAGTGTGTATCGTCATTTACAGTTTTGTCATCAGTGTCTGTGGCCCGATCTAGATGTCCATATGATTTCTGTTACTGAGCAGTTTGCGCAATATGCTGTAGCTGGACCGAACTCTCGAAAATTACTTCAAAAAGTTGTTGATCCTGAGTGCGACATTTCTAATGAGGCATTTCCTTACATGGCTGCAGGTGAGATTACTATTTGCGGTGGTATGCCTGCAAGATTATTTAGGATCTCATTCTCTGGAGAGTTAGCTTATGAAATTGCAGTACCAACTCGTTATGGTGATTCACTTATGAGAGTTTTAATGGAGGCTGGAGAAGAGTTTAATGTCATACCTTACGGTACCGAAGCTTTGGGTGTCATGAGAATTGAAAAAGGACACGCAGCAGGTCCAGAACTTAATGGTCAGACTAGCGCATATGATCTCGGTATGGGTGGTATGGTTTCAGGGAAAAAAGATTTTATTGGCTACAAACTGGGTCTTCGTGAAGATTTGCAACGCGATGACCGTATGCAATTAGTTGGCTTTAAGCCAGTTAATAAGAATGATCTAGTTGATAAAGGACATTCTCTTGCTGGAGCACATTTGTTGGGTTTAAGAGATAAGCCAAGCACTGTAAATGACCAAGGTTGGATTTCTTCATCAGTCTATTCACCTATGATGGGTTGCTACATTGGGCTTGGCTTTGTTAAGAATGGGCTAAACAGAAAAGGTGAGTTTGTTCGAGCTGTAGATTTAGTTCGAGGTAGCGATATTGAGGTTGAAATTTGCAGTCCACATTTCTATGATCCTGAAGGAGAGCGTTTACGTGTCTGATTATATTTTAGAAAAAGAATCAGCTCTTGAGGGGGCTGAGCATGAATTCAATGGAGTTAATGTTTCAGAGGTAACGGACAAGTCACTGGTGATGGTTGCTATTCCTAGAGGAACATTAGCTGATGTAGAGTCTGCAATAAAAAAATCTTGCGGATTATCTATTCCTAAAATGGAGCAATCTACTGAATCCTCAGATTCCAGTATTACCTTATGGCGGCTTCAAAATAGCCAAGTTTTGGCTTATTTTTCGTATGATGGTGATGACTCTGAATCTTATTTAAAGAGTAAGTTTAATGCATCTGCATACTTCACTGATCAGTCAGATACTTGGGCAATGATAAGAGTTAATGGACCAAAGAGCAGGGAAGTTCTTGAGCGTATCTGTCCAATTAATATAGATCCAGAAGTTTTTCCAGTTGGGAGTGTTTCAAGAACAGTGATGGAACATATTGGAACGATTATTTTTAGAGATGGTGATGACTCTTATGTTCTCTTGACAATGCGTTCGTTTGGTCGCTCAATGCTTCATGCGATTGAAGTTTCAGTAAAAAACGTTCTATAGTTTAAAGCTCTAAGCAGGATAATTCTGTTTAGAGAGAGTTCTTAGATTTTCTGGTAATGCGCTATAAAGTTAACGCTTACATCATCACTCAGCTTGTATTTTTTAGTTATTGGGTTATAACTCATCCCTATCATTGAACTTACAGATAAATTGTTGGTTCTAGCCCAGCCATCTATTTCACTTGGACGAATAAATTTTTCGTAATGATGAGTACCTTTAGGTAGGAGATTTAGAACATATTCAGCTCCAACAATTGCAAAGAAATAGGATTTAGGATTCCTGTTAATAGTAGAGAAAAATACTCTCCCATTAGTTTTAACTAGTTTAGAGCAAGCTTCGATAATCATCGATGGATCAGGGACATGCTCTAGCATTTCAAGACAGGTTATGACATCAAAGGATTCGGACTCAGAATCAGATAAATCTTCAGCTGAGATGAACTGGTAATCAATATCAAAGCCTGACTCTAACAAATGAAGTTTAGCGACTTCAAGACCAGCTTCGGCAAGATCAATACCAACTACAGTTGCACCCTCAAGTGCAAGAGATTCACTCAAAATACCACCACCACAACCTATATCAAGAATGCGCTTACCTTTGAGTGATCCACCACATTGCTCTTTGATGTAGTTTAAACGAAGAGGGTTTATGTCATGGAGTGGTTTAAATTCAGAGTCTTTATCCCACCAACGAGCCGCTAATACTGCAAATTTTTCTACTTCTTCATGATCGACATTATTACTCATAGTCCACTAACGAATTGAAGAACTTCTTCAGCATGACCTGCAACTTTGACCTTATCCCAATACTTAAGAATGTCTCCAGAAGGATTAATAACGAAAGTTGATCTAACAATACCAAGATGCTCTTTACCATATAGTTTCTTTAATTTAATAACATCAAACTGATTGCATAGTGATTCATCTTCATCAGAAATTAAATCAATTGTATAGTTAAATTTTTGTTTAAATTTTTCATGCGACGAGATACTATCTCTTGAGACACCATAAATAACAGTATTCTTCTTAGAAAAAGATTCGTTGAGTTGAGAGAAATCATTGCCTTCAATAGTACACCCTGGGGTGTCATCTTTAGGGTAGAAGTAGAGAACAATGTTTCTTCCTTTGTTGTCAGGAATTTCAATTTTTTGATTACTTGTGGCAACACATGTAGTAGGGTTTACTTTATTCATATACGATATAATCTCTTGGTTTAAATTTAAAGGCTTTCATTTTATCATTGATATGCAAAATATCCGAAATTTTTCTATCATTGCTCATATAGATCACGGCAAATCAACAATTGCTGATCGCTTTATTCAGTATTGCGGTGGACTGACTGATC
>JAPYSK010000082.1 GCA_029936515.1 Candidatus Thioglobus sp. | reverse complement strand
GCTTTCTTTTTTGTTAATTCATAACTAGAATATATTTCAACAAATCCAATGGCTATTACTAAGAGTAGAAGCGCTTTTTTCATAAAATATATTGTAGTTCATTTTGAGGTTGGTTGCCAAACATAATTAATATAAATAAAATATTAGCTATCGGGGCGGAGACAAGTCTGGTAGCGTACTCGACTGGGGGTCAAAGTGGTCGGAAGTTCAAATCTTGCCGTCCCGACCAATATTTAGATATAACTTAATGGGACATAGCTTAAGCCTTATCTTGTGCAAAATATAATATCACAGCTTACTCATAAAAGAGTTTTAAGCGTCGCTATTCCAATCGTTCTATCGAATTCAACTATCCCAATATTGGGAGCAGTGGATACAGCTGTAGTTGGACAATTGGGTGAAGCTGTGCCAATTGGCGCAGTTGGAATAGGTGCGATAATTATTACTTCATTATATTGGCTGTTTGGTTTTTTGAGAATGGGTACTACTGGTCTTACAGCCCAGGCTATTGGGGCTGGAGATAAATCTGAAACCTCAGCACTATTAGTCAGGGCACTTATTATAGGATTTGGTTCAGGCTTGTTTTTTATAGCAGTTCAGATGCCTTTATTCTGGGGAGCTCTTCAATTAGCTCCAGCATCATTAGAGGTAGAAGGGTTAGCTCAAAAATACCTACATATTAGAGTTTATAGTGCACCAGCTGCAATAGCTCTTTTTGGTATTTCTGGCTGGCTCATTGCTAAAGAGAAGACTCGAGCCATTTTATGGCTTCAGCTATGGATAAATGGTATAAATATTTCTTTAGATTTTTTCTTCGTTCTTCAACTTGGATGGGGTGTGGAAGGGGTTGCTATTGCAACACTAATTGCTGAATGGTCTGGCCTTGCATTTGGATTATGGATTGCTCGTGAAGGCTTTAATAAAGGCTACTGGAAAAACTGGGCTCAGATATTTGATCGATCTCGCCTATTAAGAATGGCCAAGGTAAATAGTGATATTATGATTAGGTCAATTTTGCTTGAGATTGGTTTTGTAAGCTTCTTGTTTTTAGGGTCCAGCTTTGATGATGCAACTTTGGCTGCAAACCAGGTATTGTTACAATTTTTAAATATTACGGCTTATGCGCTTGATGGTTTTGCTTTTGCTGCAGAAGCGCTAGTTGGCCAAGCATTGGGAGCCAAAAATAGAGCCCTATTCCGTAAATCGGCAGTTATGACAAGTCAGTGGGGAGTAGGGTCAGTCATTATTATGGCGTTTGCTTTTTTTGTATTTGGTGATAATATTATTCATTTAATGACAACTGCAGAAGATGTTAGAGCTGTCAGTCATGAGTATTTACCCTGGATGATTCTTGCTCCTTTGGTTGGTGTTGCTGCTTGGATGTTGGATGGTATCTTTATAGGGGCAACTCGAACAGCAGATATGCGAAATATGATGTTTATCTCTTTCGGTATATATTTAATTGCTTTGATGGTTCTTTTGCCTATTTATGGTAATCACGGACTCTGGGCTTCATTGATTATATTCTCGATAGCGAGAGGAGTTACCTTGGGGGTTAAATATCCGCGTCTAGAGGCATCTGCAGATATTGAATAATTTTTTTTCGGTCAGAAAGGTATTATTGACCAGATTTTTTATATTTTTAGTCTAAGTATCCAAATTTTCCACTATTGAAGTCATCAATTGTTTGTCTTATCTCTTCATCAGTATTCATAACAAATGGTCCGTATGAAGCGATAGGTTCGTCGATAGGCTCACCGCTGAGCACAAGAACGATTGCATCTTCATCCGCTCTAAGTGTGAATTCTTTACCCTTATTTTTAAAAAGTACAAAATGGTTTGTTGGTGCTTTTTTAGAGTTATTAATTGTAACGCTGCCTTTAATTATTAAAAGGCCAGTGTTGTGACTTTCCTTGAAACTAAGACTGGTTCCTTTGCCTTTGTTTAGTTTTACATTAAATAAGCTTAAAGGGCTAAATGAAGCAGCTGGACCCTTATGATCTTCGTATTCTCCAGCAATAATATCTATTGAGCCGGCATTATTTTCAAGTTCAACTTTAGATAAATCTTTGTTATTAATATTTTGGTATTTAGGTGTCGTCATCTTATCTTTAGCAGGCAAGTTAACCCATAACTGAACCATCTGCATTTCGCCGCCTTTTTTACTAAAGTTTTTTTCGTGATATTCTTTATGCAAGATGCCTGAACCCGAAGTCATCCACTGAACGCCACCTTCTTCAATTATGCCTCCAGCTCCAGTGCTATCGTTATGTTCGACTTTTCCTTTATAGGCAATTGTGACTGTTTCGATGCCTCTATGAGGATGAGGTCCAACGCCGCGTGGGGCGCCATTATTTGGCGGGAAGTAATGTACTGGTGCGTAATCCAATAAAAGAAAAGGGCTCATACGTTTCATACTAAGAGGCTCTTTTCTACCTAGAATTCCATAAACCCTGAAGCCATCTCCAACAAAGTGAAGATTGTCTGGTGGTAATACTGCCTCTATAGATCTAAATGTCATTGTCTCAAAATATATTACTAAAAATAAAATTATAGTTACATTATTGTAATAGCTTTGATTGTTTATCGAAACATTGAGTTACATTTTGTAAAATAATTTTAAATTTATCTAGTGCTCTCTATTACGGTATATTG
>JAPYSK010000034.1 GCA_029936515.1 Candidatus Thioglobus sp. | reverse complement strand
ACCTTCAGAGGAGTCAATAACTTCTCCTTTGTCATTCTTAAGTGTGTAGTGCATTGAAACCGCTTTATCTTTACTTACTTTCATGTTTACTCCAAAATAAATACAAAAAAGACCTTCCTTGTATGGAAAGTCTAAAAAAATTATGACTCAAAAATAAGCTATGGAAACGTTAAAAGCTATTTGAGTTGGGAATCTAAGGTTGACTATTTTATCATATTCATGGTACTTCCCATTCTTAAGACATCAAAGTAACAATTAACTTTAAATTAAATCAAACAGTCCAGTCTGATGAATTCTTTAATAACATTTTGGTTAAAAAATCAATATGGTCTTGTCTGTCATTTAGTGCAGGGATATAGCCAAAAGATTCACCTCCAGAAGTCATAAAATATGTTTTATTTTCTTCACTAATTTCTTCAATAGTCTCTAGACAGTCAACAGAAAACCCGGGGCAAATAACTTGAACATTTTTAATTCCCTTCGCGGGAAGAGATTTTAATGTTTCATCAGTATAGTCCTTCATCCATTCACCTATCCCTAGCCTTGATTGAAATGTCATCCTATATTCATCAGGCTTTAAATCTAATTTTGAAGCAAGAAGGTAAGTCGTTTTGCAGCACTGGCATGGGTAGTTATCTCCCTTATCAAAATATCTTTTAGGTATCCCGTGATAAGACATCAATAAAAGGTCTGGTTTGCCATGTGTGGCCTGATATTCTTTAACGCTATTTGCTAGAGCTTGGATATATAGCTCTTCTTTGTTATAGCTACTAATAAACCTAAAATCAGGAACATTGCGCCAACTTGATAATCCCTCAGTAACAGCATCAAAGACCGAACCTGTGGAAGATGATGCGTACTGGGGATATAAAGGCAAAACTATAATATTGTTACACCCTTCAGACTCTAGCTCACTTAAAGCAGATTTAATTGAAGGGTTCCCGTAACGCATACCCAATGCAACAATAAATCTACCTGGCGCCATTTTTTCAAGTTGCAATACAATAGCTTTCTTTTGTATTTTTGAAATTGACAGTAATGGAGATCCTTCCCCATGAGTATTCCAAACACTCTGGTATAACTTTGCAGATTTTCTTGGACGTAAATTCAAGATGACAACATTCAAAATCAATTGCCAGATCCATTTAGGGGGAGGCGGTTCAATTACCCTAGTGTCTGATAAGAATTGCCTTAAAAAGGGCTTAACTGCTTTCTTAGTTGGAGCATCAGGTGTCCCGAGATTAGATAAAAGGATTCCAATTTTTGCCTCACTCTTTGATTCATGAATGTTGGAACATTGATACAATATTAACCCTCTAATTTTATTTTTCAATGTGATAAGATACCCTATAAAGTCCCTTTCACTATAAAACATGATGGCACTATCAGTGCGGAATTTCTTTCCTCTTTTTCCGATGCTGAAATATTATTTCTTAAATCAACCTTACTATTAAAAAAATATTAATGTCTTGCTAGTTATTACTCATGGCAGCAGAAGGGATGAGTCAAACCTTGAAATTAATAAAGTTTCGGAAATCATCCGAATCTAATAATTAAAATTGCAAACTATTTTGGATCAAGAAATGAAATTGCAGAAATTCTAATAAAAACCGCACTAGATATAAAATGAGCTTTAGTACAATTAAGCGTTAAACTTTAAAACCCTTTTGAATCCAAAAGTTATTTGTTTGATAAACGGTGCCAATAAGACCCATATTTTCCTTTTTAGAGAGATAAACCGGAATATCTGCTAGGACTGGCTGAAGTCTCCCTTTATTTTCAAAACTTTGTTGAAACTCGCTATTAACAAACAAATCCAAGAAGTTTCTAACCAAATCGCTTGTAATATAAACACCACCTAACGCGCCAACCGTTAAAGCCATACTACCTGCTACAGAGCCAAAAATTTTACAAAACATTTGAATCGTTTCGTCTGCAATAGGATCAGAGCTAGTATTAACAGCAGCAGCAGTTATCTCAGAAGGTGTTTTATAGATTTTATCTTTTCCATTAATTTGACAAAGCGCTTCATACAAGTTCATTATTCCAGGGCCTGAAAGAATCCTCTCAACAGCAACATGACCAAACTTATCAGCTAGCAATGTTAATATTTCAAATTCCAGGCTAGTGTTTGGCGCAAAATCAGAGTGTCCACCTTCACCAGCAATTGTGAGCCAGCCTGAAGAAGACATAATAAGCCCACAAACACCTAGTCCAGTTCCTGGACCTATAACCAATCTTAACTTTTCAGGCTTAACAACACCCTTATTAATAACAATAACTTCGCTATCGGTCAGCGTAGTGGTTGCAAACGCTTGTGCTGTAAAGTCGTTAATCCAATTTATATCTATGCCCTTTAGAGCTATCGCAACATCTGATTTGCTAATAACCCAATGGTTATTAGCAAGCTTGAAGGTATCTAAATGGACTGTGCCAGCTGTTGCAAAGCATGCTGAAACAATCTCAAGTTCTTGAAAAGAAGACAAGTAAAAATTAATAGCACTTTGAATATTATCAAACTTATTGCATTTAAGGCTTTGTATGTTGTTTAACTCTGAAGAGCCAGCAGAAACTAAAGCAAATCTTGCGTTTGTAGCGCCTATATCACCTACTAAATTATATGAATCTGTCTGTTTCAATTGTTTAATGGTTCCTTGAACCTTCGAATATGCAGACCATGTATAAGTCCACTGAACCAGTGTTGTGAACTCGATGAAAAACACCATCATGAATTAAAATCATCTCGCCCTCTTTAATTAAAAGCTCTTTTTCATCTAACTCCATCCTACCACTGCCACTCATAATCATATAGACTTCTTCTTGTCCAGCATGCCTATGGCCTCTAGTTGACTTTCCTGGGTGGAGTGTAGTAGAGCTAACTACAAGATTACTAAGGTCAGTATTATCCTTAAGTAAATAGGTTTCATTATCTTTAACTATTTCACCATCTATATCATTAATTTTCATAATTTTTTAACTTGACCTTTAATTGATAATTTTAGATTATTATTGCAACAAATCAACTACTATGAACTCAATTACTTGCTTTAAGGACTCCAATAGATTTTAAGCCCTTTTTCTAAAAAGCAATAAATTGGCATTTTCATTGCATCTTTATTAGTCATTGCAAGTTCAAGAGTGTGGAGTTTGTCTGAGCCATTCAAATGTAGAAATACGTTTTTTGAATCAATTATTGCTTTTGCAGTAAGACTCATTCGTTCATAAGGAGCTGTCTTTGGAGAGGTCGCAATAAGTCGACAAGGATTATTTAGATTCATCCCCTCAGTTAATTCATCTGAGCATGGAAAAAGTGAGGCAGTATGGCCATCAGAACCCACTCCCAAGACAACTACATCAAATGGTGACTTAACTTGTTGAAGTGACTCTTCGGAGAGTTTATGCCCATCTTTGGCAGTTTTACTATTATTTTTTAATGGTACAAAATTTATCTTTTTCGCTTTATTTTTTATAAGATGGGCTCTGACGAGCATCTCGTTACTGTCTTCGTGAGAAGGCTCAACCCAGCGATCATCAACCAACGTCAGATCAACACTAGACCAATCAAGACTTAAATCAGATAGCGCATCAAGCAAAGGAACAGGTGTCCTACCTCCAGACACAGCGAGACTTGCACGACCATCACTCTTTATACTTTGATTAAGAATTTCACCAATATTGTGACTTAAATCTTCAGCCAAAGATTCACTACTATTGGTGCTATAAAAATCAACGTGATCAGGTAGAAAATACATCCTGTTACTCATGCCATTTATGTCCATTTTTTTTAATAAATAATTCACTCTCTAGAGGGCCATTACTTCCAACAGGATATGAGTATAGGACCTGTGATGACTTCTGCCATCTCTCAAAAGCATTATCACACCATTCCCATGAGAGCTCTACTTCCTCTTTACACAGAAATAAACTCTGATCGGCAATAAGTATATCCATCAATAAACTTTGGTATCCACTTGGAATATTTAACAATTGTTGTGTTTTAATAAAATCTAGGCTCATTGGGTCAGATCTAATACTCATGTGCTGGTCTACACCATGCGGTTTTGTATAAACTTTAAGAGAAATACCTTCTATAGGGTGAAGGCTAATGATTAAAGTATTTCCTTCTAAATCCTCATGATTTCTGTCAAAAATATAGTGTCCATCTGATTTAAAGTGAACAACAATTTGGGTTGTTTTAGATGCCATCCTTTTGCCAGTTCTTACGTAAAAAGGGACTCCAGACCAACGCCAATTTTCAATCTGAGCCTTAATACAAACAAAGGTTTCAGTTGTACTTTCAGAGTTAGCGCCTTCTTCATTCAAGTAGCCAGGCTTTTTGTTATCTAAAATTTGACCATCAGCGTACTGAGCTTTAATAAAACTATCTGCGATGTCATCGTCAGTTATAGGTCTAAGTGCCTGCAAGACTTTGACTTTTTCAGAACGAATACCCTCATCATTTAAGCGACTTGGAGGCTCCATGGCAATAAGACATAGAAGTTGTAGAATGTGGCTTTGGACCATATCCCTCATCTGACCTACGCCATCAAAATACCCCCATCTACCTTCAATTCCTACAGATTCAGCTGCAGTTATTTCGATATATTCAATACTTTTGCTGTTCCACTGACTTGAAAAAAGAGAGTTCGCAAATCGCAAAGTAATAAGGTTTTGTACTGTCTCTTTACCCAAATAATGGTCAATTCGATAGATTTGTGACTCACTAAAGTACTTTGAAAGCTTATCATTTATTTCTCTTGAACTATCTAGGTTATAGCCAATTGGTTTTTCAACAACAATGCGGCTCTCATTAGTAAGGATTTGAATACTATTTAAGCCATCACAAACCGTCTCAAAAAGATTAGGTGGTATCGCTAAATAATAAGCAATAGGTTTACTCCAGCCGCTAAGACTGCTATTTATTTTTTGGTAATCATCAGGGTTTTGAAGGTCACAGCAACAATAATCAATTCTCTTAATTAACTTATTACAAACTTCATCATCAAAATATTCACTTGAGACATACAAATTTAGAGCATCGATAACCTTTTCTTGAAACTGCTCAGTTGTAATATCTTGTCTCGCAACACCTAAGATTTTTAATGAATCGTCTAACTTACCAGAGCGCTCAAGATAAAACCAGGCAGGCATCAACTTACGAAAGGAAAGATCTCCTGAAGCACCAAAGAGAACAAAGCTGTTACTTTTTTGTGGTAAATTTTCCATAGCTCAATCTCTTATCTGTTAAATATTTAATCGTTTTTTGAAAGCCAATCGGTATGAAAAAATTCACCTGAATTCTTGTCTAAGCGCTCATAAGTATGCGCCCCAAAGTAATCACGCTGAGCTTGGAGTAGATTAGCAGGCAATCTTTCAGTTCGGTAGCCATCAAAATAAGACAGAGAAGATGTCATCGCTGGAACAGGAATTCCGTTAGAAATAGCTATCGAGATAATCCTGCGCCATCCAGCTTGAGATTTAGTTATCTTATCTTTAAAAAATGGATCCAATAACAAATTCCTTAGTTCCGAATTATTCTCATAAGCATCTTTAATTTTCGTTAAGAATGCTGAACGGATAATACAACCTCCTCTCCACATTAGGGCAATCCCGCCATAGTTTAGGTTCCAATTAAATTGTTTTGCAGCATCCGTGAGCAAAGTATAACCTTGCGCGTAAGAAACCATTTTTGATGCATATAAAGCATCATGAATATCTTTTAAAGCTTGCTCTTTATCGCCACTAAAATTAATGATTGGACCACTAAGCTGTTTTGATGCCTCGACTCTTTCCTGCTTTATTGAAGAGAGGTATCTAGCAAATACAGCCTCCCCAATTAAAGTCAGTGATGATCCAAGCTCTAAAGCTACGGTTGCAGTCCATTTACCAGTACCTTTCTCACCTGCAGTATCAAGAATGTTGTCAATCAGGTAGGTACCATCTTTTTCTTTGAATTTAAGAATGTCTGCGGTGATTTCAATTAAATAACTACTCAGCTCACCCTTATTCCATTCTTTAAACACTTTATGCATTTCGTCATTCGACATTCCTAGCACATCTTTCATGATTTGGTATGCCTCGCAAATAAGTTGCATATCGCCATACTCTATACCGTTGTGCACCATTTTTACAAAGTGGCCAGAGCCATCTTCACCTATCCAGTCACAGCAGGGCTCGTTATCCTCTACTTTGGCTGATATTGTTTGAAAGATACCTCTTACTTCAGGCCAAGCAGAAACTGAGCCTCCTGGCATGATTGATGGACCCTTCAAGGCACCCTCTTCTCCTCCAGATACACCGGCACCTACAAATCTAAACCCTTTTGATTCTAATTCCTTAGTTCTTCTTATTGTGTCAGGGTAATGAGAGTTACCACCATCAATAATTATGTCACCCTGATCGATCAGAGGAATAAGTTTTTCAATATAATCATCAACTACTGAACCTGCTACAACCATCAGCATGATTTTTCGAGGTTTTTTAACAGAATTAACAAACTCATCAAGATCGGCAAAACCAATGATGCCATTGTTTTTGGATCGATTATTGACTAAATTATCTATTTGTGGAGAAGTACGATTATGAACGGCAACAGTGAAACCATGGCTTTCCATGTTTAATGCCAAGCTTGACCCCATTACCCCCAATCCAATCAGACCAATATCTGTGTGCGTTTCATTCATAAATTGATAAAGTTACCTATGCAGTTCAATATTAAAGCAAATAAATTTTAAACTATGGTTTTTTATATTTTGTGTCAAAGTGTTTCAAATAGTATAAAAAAAATTAATTATTTGAATTGAATTAAGAAGCCTTAAGTAAAGCAAAATCTTACGGCCAAAGCATTAATTTATTGTTGTTAAATAAGCTACTCTGAGTAATTAATTTTACATCTTTCCAATCATTATTTACTTCATAATTACCATCTGGCTTTTTATACTATGAATGAGCGAAGTTATCCTAATAGACCTTGTTTTCGGGCACTTAAAAATTCTTGAAACTTAATAGCACTCTGTTTGAGTGTCCTTTTTTGAGTTTCATAGTCTACATAAACTATACCAAAGCGCATCTTATAACCTTCTGCCCACTCAAAATTATCCATCAAGCTCCATGCAAAGTACCCTCTAACATCAACGCCTTTTTTAATAGCTTGATCAACCATAGATAGGTGGTTTTGGTAATAACGATAGCGTTGCTCATCATCCACAACCCCGTCAATCACATGGTCATCTACTGCTGCACCATTTTCAGTAATATAGATGGGTGGTAATTTGTATGTTTGATGCAAATCAGTTAGTAGCTTTAAAAGCGCTTCAGGGTGAACTTCCCAGCCAATATGTGTCCGCTCTACCTCCTGTAATTCAACGCTAAGGTAATGACTATCCTTTTGGTTCATTAATTTTTGCAACTGTTCAGCCTTAGTATCATTATCAGCAACATCATCAGAATTTAATATTCGAATTTCCGCACGCTCTAGTTTTTTCAAAATGGTATCAGAAACTTTTCCTTGCCTATCACTCGTTACCATGCTTCGAGAGTAGAAATTAACTCCCAAGAAATCTATTTTTTCACTAATGATAGACATATCATTTTTCTCAATTTGAGGCATAAAATCAATGAAATGTTTATACACAGACTCTGGATAGCTGCCCTCCATTAGTGGCTTAATAAACCAGTGAGTGTGTTCATCGTCTGCAAATTTTGCCGCCTCAATAGAAGAGTCATCGACTGGATAATTAGGAGTAAAGTTTAATACAATTCCATGCTTAGAATTATCAGCATTTTTTCTTAAAATTGGCATCGCCAAACCGTGAGCTAATAGCAAGTTATGACAGGCTAAAAATCCTGATTTTTCATCTGCAATTCCTGGAGCA
The DNA here is from genome assembly GCA_029936515.1 of Candidatus Thioglobus sp. Taxonomy (GTDB): domain Bacteria; phylum Pseudomonadota; class Gammaproteobacteria; order PS1; family Pseudothioglobaceae; genus Pseudothioglobus. The sequence continues at coordinate 7,649 of JAPYSK010000034.1, read as the reverse complement.
TGAATTCCGTAACGATAACCATGGTAAGCACTGCACCAGGGCTCATTCAAAGTAACATAAAAATCAATTCGATTACCAAAGTAAGAGCTAACCACTTCAACATACTCAGCAAATTTAGTTGAGGTTTCTCGATTTAGCCAACCACCTTTATCTTCTAGATATTGAGGTAAATCCCAATGATAGAGTGTTGCCATAATTGTAATATTTTTTTCTTCTAATGAGGTGATCAACCTGTCATAGAAATCTAAACCCTTCTGGTTTACACTCCCATCCGCCCTTATGATTCTAGGCCACGCAATTGAAAACCTATAGGCATCAACACCTAATGAAGAAATTAAATCAACATCTTGTTGATACAAATTGTAGTGGTTGCATGCTACATCTCCATTATGCTGCTTATATACTGCACCAGGAGTAGCACAAAAAGTATCCCAAATTGAGGGGCAACGCTCATCAACATTTGTTGCGCCTTCAATCTGATAAGAAGCTGTAGCTACGCCAAAAAGAAATTTAGGATCATTTAATTTTGAGTCTTTAGAAAATTTGTACATCGATTACCAACCTTTATAAAATATTAATTATAAATTATTAAATACATAAACACTAAACCTACAATCTATCTTCACTATCTAAATCAAAGACTGATGAATGAACTGGGTCAAAACCTACAGTAACTCTTTCGCCAATAGATAGAGTGGTGTTACCATCAACCATAAAACGAAACTCTTGCCCTCCCATTTTCGACCATACCAAAGTATTTGCCCCCATAGGCTCAACAACTTCAACTTCAAGACTAAATTTAACTGGCATATTTTTGGCATCATCTCCAAATACAACGTTCTCTGGACGTATACCTAGCCAAGCTTGCGTTTCAGTTTTAATTGGCTCATAAAACATATAATTACTCAAATCAGGTGATTCACACCAGCCTCCATCTAACTTAAATGTAGGCTTATCGTTTGGCAATATCGCACCTTTTAAAAAATTCATACCTGGTGAACCAATAAATTCGGCAACATATTTATTGACTGGAAAATTGTAAATTGTTTTAGGATTATCTAACTGCAAAATCAACCCATCTCTCATTATTGCAATACGATTTGCAAGTGTCATCGCCTCAATTTGATCATGAGTTACATAGATCATTGTATTGTCTAGCTTTTGATGAAGTCTTTTGATTTCTACCCTTAAATCAGTACGTAATTTTGCATCTAAATTAGACAAAGGCTCATCGAATAAAAAAACCTCTACATCTCTTACAAGCGCCCTTCCTATAGCAACTCGCTGACGCTGGCCACCGGAAAGAGCAGCAGGTTTGCGTTTTAAAAGATCTTCAATCTGAAGAATTTCAGAGGCATTTTGAACGCGTTTCTCAATTTCATCTTTTGAAAGTTTTGCATTTTTAAGGCTAAATGAAAGATTCCCCTTAACTGTCATCTGAGGGTAAAGCGCGTAGGACTGAAACACCATTCCAATTCCTCTTTGAGATGGCTCAAGCCAGGTGACATTTTGCCCATTGATAAAAATCTGACCATCAGTAACATCCAGCAGTCCAGCGACGCAGTTCAACAATGTTGATTTACCACAACCTGAAGCTCCCAAGAGCACCAAAAATTCTCCTTTTTCAATCGTTAGATTGAGGTCCTTCAGGACCACAACTTCGCCAAAATTAAGCGACAGTTTTTTAATTTCTATGCTATTCATTTTTTAATTATCCTTTAACTGCACCGGCAGCAATACCGCGCACGAAGAGTTTTCCTGAGATAAAGTAGATGGCCAAAGGCACCAACCCCGTCAACAAGGTAGCGGCCATATTTACGTTATATTCTTTTACCCCTTGAACAGAGTTCACAATGTTATTGAGCTGAACAGTCATTGGGTAGTTTGCCGGTTTGGTATAGATCACTCCAAATAGAAAGTCATTCCAAATACCCGTCACCTGCAAAACAATAGCGACGGCAAATATTGGTAGTGACATCGGCATCATGACGCGGAAGTATATTCCCCAAAATCCTGCCCCATCGACTCTAGCAGCCTTGAAAAGCTCTTCTGGGATGGTGGTGAAATAATTACGAAATAACAGTGTCAAAATAGGCATTCCAAAAATAGTATGAATAATAATTAAGCCAGGTAATTTTGTATAAAGCCCCAAATCACGTAACAGTATTACAAGTGGATAAATCATAATTTGATAGGGAATAAAGGCGCCAAATATTAATATAGTAAAAAACAGATTGGCTCCCTTAAAGCGCCAGTTTGCCAAGGCGTAACCATTAATTGAAGCGATTGCGATTGATACAAATACTGATGGAATAGTTATTTTTACTGAATTCCAAAAACCTCTAGATAATCCATCACAATTAAGTCCTGTACAAGCCTGCGCCCATGCTTTAACCCAGGGCTCAAAAGTAACTTCAATTGGAGGTGAAAAGATATTGCCAAGACGTATTTCTGGCATCCCTTTCAAAGAAGTAACGATCATCACATAGAGTGGAATTAAGTAGTATATGGCAACAAATATAAGAGTCCCATAAAGAATAATATTTCTTCTACTTAATATTTTACGAGGCTTTGGGCCTCTTGGATCCTCATGATTTTGAGTAAGTGATAGATTAGGCATGTTTACGTCTCCCATATTCTAAATATGCAAAAGGAATTAAAACAATCAGAACAGAAACAAGCATCATTGTTGAAGCAGCAAAACCTTGACCCAGATTTTGAGCGCTAAACATATAGTCGTATACATATTTTGCAGGTACCTCTGAAGAGATTCCTGGACCACCAGAGGTTTGAGCAACGACCAAATCGTATACTTTAATTATTCCAGCAGCAATAATAACTAAAGTTGTAATAAATACTGGTCGCATCATTGGAATGACGATTTGAATATACGTTTTCCACATTGGAATGCCATCAACTCTGGCGGCCTTCCAGATTTCTTGGTCAATTCCACGCAGACCGGCAAGCATTAAGCACATAATAAAACCAGTCCCCTGCCAAAGACCAGCAACCAAAATCCCATAAATAACTATATCTATATCATAGAGTGGATTAAATACAAAGGATTCAAAACCTAACGAGCGAACAATTTTTTCAACGCCATAATCTGGATTTAGAATCCACTGCCAAACTAGCCCTGTAACGATAAAACTTAGAGCAAATGGATATAAAAAAATTGTTCTAAAGGTATTCTCAAAACGCGTTTTCTGATCCAATAAAGCCGCCAACATAAAGCCAATAAATAGAGAAAAAATCAACGAGCAAATACCATAAATAGCCAGATTCTCAATAGACATATACCAACGATCAGAACTCCAAAGACGTTCGTACTGTGCGAATCCAATAAACTCACTTTTTGGAAGCATACGACTATTCGTAAACGAATGATAAACCGTCCACAAGGTTGCTATAACGAAAACACCAACGGCAGTAAGTACCATAGGTAATGCTGCAATTTTGCTAGATAAATTATTAACAAGAGATCGCTCAATAAATCCTGGGCGCTCTAATTTAGAATCTCTCGATCCAACGATAAACAATAATAAGGCAAATAAAATACAAACAACTGTCGCGAACAAAGCAAAAGGTTCAAATGTATTCCAAATCTTTCGAAACTCCTTAAGAGCTGGAAATAGTAACTGTGTGCTTTTTTGAGCAAACGACCAAAGCGCTGCTGAGAATGTTGCTGCAATAAGCCAACCCATTGCTCGTATGCGTAGTCGATTCGTAATAATTTCGAATTTACCTGCTTTAAATCCAATCCAAATTACTAAAAGAAGCGATACAAGTAAAATTAGAAACTGAAGATTTTGAAATAATTGAGGTTTTATACCAACAGTAGCCATTATCAATGCGGCAAAGGCCAACATAATAGAACCAATAAAAAATCTTTCAGACTGAACTTTTGTAAGCATAATTATTATTATAATTTACAAGAAATGGTTAAAAAAATATTTAATAGAAACTAGGATTATCAGATGAAGAACTGCCGAGCCCTAGTTAAGCTCGACAGTCTTTTTTATTAATGCTTAGTCAGCAGTTCCAATGATCTTAGCATATTTAGCTTGAGCATCCTCAGCACTCATATACAAGTCACTCCAAAATGTTGACATCAGTTCTTGAATCTGATTCTGTGTATCAGGTGAAAGAAGAATGTCTCCTGAAGGAAGAACATTTCCACCTGCAAGAATCTTCAAACCTTTCTGCATACAATCATTCGCAGTTGACATATCGATGTCACCACGGATTGGCAACGAACCTTTTTTCAGGTTAAATGCGACTTGAACTGCGGGAGATACAAGAAGTGCAGCAAGCTCTTTTTGAGCTGCTTCGACATCCGCATCATCCTGAACTGGGAAATAAAACGCATCTCCTCCAGTGTCCAAAATTTCACGATTCCCTAAACCTGGAAGACATGAATAGTCCGTACCAGCTACTGAACCAGCAACACTAAACTCACCTTGCGCCCAGTCACCATGAATTTGACCACCCGCTTTACCAGTAATCACAAGATTAGTAGCCATATTCCAGTCACCTACGTTCGAGCCGATAGCCATTTTACGTGCATCATCAAAAGCTTTCCATACGCGAGCGTATTCAGCACCAGCTGCAACTTTAGCATCCTTGTCACGGTTGACTGCGTACCAAGCATCATCACTAACTAGTGCTGTTGCTAGAACACCAAAAGTCAAACCAGTTTGCCATCCCTGCTGACCTTGAGCCAAGGGAACGATTCCGTTAGCACGAAGTGCAGGACCTGCAGCCACAAACTCATCCCAGTTTGTTGGAACAGCAACACCTGAACTCTCATAAGCGTCATGACTTAGCCACAACCATTGAGCTGAATGAATGTTCACAGGCGCACAATAAACGCGACCATCAACAGTACATGCGTCTAGTAGATTGCTTGGAAAAATAACATTTCTCCAGTTGTTTTCTGAAGCAACATCAGTTAAATCCAAAAGCAAACCTGCTTCGATTAACTCTTCAGCCTGACGACCATGGTTAAGCTGAGTCGCACCCATTGGTTCACCACCAATGATTCTACTGATAATAATTGGCCTTGCAACACCACCAGATCCGGCAATAGCACCATCGACCCATGTGTGTCCAGTTGCATTGAAAGCTTTAGCTAGTTCTGCAACAGCGTTAGCCTCACCACCAGAAGTCCACCAGTGGGTGACCTCCAATTCTGTTGCTAATGCCACATTGACAGTGCCAGTTAATAGCGCTGTTGCAACAAGAGCAGTTTTCTTAAAACTTTTAAGTAACATAAGTTTCTCTCCTATATATATTTAACAAAAAATTACATAAAAACAACTTTAATTCCAAATGAATTAATATTATTGGAACCGGTTCCATTTTAGGTCTAAAATATTTATAGTTTTGTGTCAAATTGTGTCATTTTATAACAAATTATGACAACAAGATATATATTCAATATTTGTCTAAATACCTTTATAATAAAGACATTTCTTACAAATTGAACTACTATATATAGATAAACTTAAGTAATTATGGCAACGATAAGGGATGTAGCAAGGTTAGCGGGCGTTGGAATTGGAACTGTTTCCAGAGTTCTATCTGGAAAAGGCTCTGTATCATCGAAAGCCCTGTTAAAGGTGAACCAAGCCATGGAGGCCTTAAATTACACACCAAGTAGTGCAGCGCGCTCACTGGTTTCAAAAAAAATGAATACTATTGGTATTTGGGGTACTGAAACATCCGGTGAAATAAATAGACGCACTCTAAGAGAAATGGAGTCTGAACTCAAAGATTTTGAAATTCACCTTATTTTTGCCGATGGTAATCTTAATTCTAGTAAAAACCCGAATGCCTCTAGACAATCATTTGACAAGCTTATTAATAAAGGTTGTGATGGGATAATTATTTGGGGCTCAGATCTTCCTGCACTTGAAATACTTCAGATCGAAAATGAATTCCCAAATATTACTCTATTGAATAACAAAATTGAGTTAATTGATGATAAGTGTTTTTATTTTGATCACTACCAAGCTGGCTATCTTTGTGGACAACACTTGATAGATAAGGGCCATAGCAATATCGCTTGTATTACTGGATGGTTAGTAACTGATGACGGAAATCAAAGACACCAAGGATTCCTTTCTGCGCTTAATGACAATAACGTTAATATCCCTAAAGAGTTACTTTTTGAAGGGGATTACACTTACAGAAAAGGCTATGAGGGAGCCCTATCTTTATTAAAGCAAGGCCAACCTTTCACTGCCCTTTTTTGTGGCAATGATCAGTCAGCAATGTCCGCTATTGCTGCAATAACTAACGAAGGATTACAAGTACCCAATGATATTTCAGTAATTGGCTATGATGACATGAATATAGCCTCCTATACAAGCCCACCACTGACTACAGTACGTATTCCATTTAACAGAATGGCAATATCCGCCACGAGACGCTTGTTAAATCTTTGCTACAACCTTGAACTGAGCATTGATTATGATTTTCCTGCCCAACTCATTGAAAGACGCAGTGTGAAGAATATTGGCTAGAAAATTAATCTTAATCCCAAGCCCCTAATAAAGGGTTAGTATCAAGATTTGGGACTAATCTTTGACCTCGTGCGAGGCTATGTATTCGATCCATATCTTGATTATCAATCTCAAAATCATAGATATCAATATTCTCTTTTAGTCTTCGTTTTTTTGCACTTTTTGGTATTACAACAGCATTCTGCTGAATAATCCATCTCAGAGTCACTTGAGCTGGGGTTTTGTTATACTTTTCGGACAACTCTATAATCACACTATCTTTAGCCACATCTCCACGACAAAGAGGGCAGTAAGCCACCGGTATAACACCCATCTCATTCATCTTTTTAAGGAGTATTTCTTGTGAAAGAAAAGGGTGATATTCAACCTGATTGCAATAAATATCTTCAAAACCAAGGCGAGTACACTCATTTAAGAGGGTAGTGTTAAAATTTGAAACACCGATAGCCCTTGCCTTTTGGCTTTCTTTAATACCATACATTATTTCAAGCATATCCCCAAGATTGGTACTAAAGGTTGGCCAATGAATTAATAGTAAGTCAACATAGTCAGTTTTAAGATCTGAAAGGCTTTTATGAAATGCATCAACGATTCCTTCATTATTAACCTCGATAGTGTTAATTTTAGTTGTTAAAAAAATCTCTTTTCTATCAACACCAGAGTCAACTATTCCACTACCTACTTCGGATTCGTTTTCATACATGGCAGCAGTATCAATGTGACGATAACCTAACTCTAAAGACTTTCGAACTACCTTTGTGCACTTACGCCCTCTTAGCTCCCATGTACCAAGACCAATTGAAGGAATTGTAAAGCCTGATTTTGTAAGGGTTTTACTCATACTGGCATTATAATCGACTTTTATCGCATTCTTAAACCCGTGTTAGGATCAAATAATATAGCCTTACTGGTATCTACCTGAAGATCAAAGCCTTTTCCAGCAGTATTTCCAGATTCTGGACTTAACCTTGCCATAACCTCATTTTCATTCCATTGAAGTAATTTTCATAAAACAAACTCTGCACACCATTGAGCAGAATTAAGAATTAGAGTGGATTAGGATTATCAATTTCTAAAAAATTATTTTAATTTTAAACTAAGTTAATCCACCAATCTAGAATT
>JAPYSK010000033.1:4016-15635 GCA_029936515.1 Candidatus Thioglobus sp. | reverse complement strand
CAATTGTTACAGGATCTAAATCCCTTAAATCATCTATGTGTATCTCATCACTAATTGGAATACTTATCATTCTGATTGTCATTGTTTAACCCCCATGTGTATTTATAAGATAGTTGGTATTTAGAGATATCCCTTATTACCAATAAAAAAGATTGTTCTGGAACTACTAATATTTATAAATAAATATGTAATAAATAATAAATATTTATAAATTTGAGGGTTTTGTGTCGTCACAAAATCTGAGCATATATTTCTTCGCATACTAAATCTATATCATTACTTGCATTTACTTTAATTGCGTTTGATGGGTTTTCAAGAATTTCAAACTGATTATCGAGCAATTCTATTGGAAAGAAATGATTTTCTCTAATTTTCAATCTTTTGGCGGCTTCAGATTTATCAATTTTCAAAAAAATAAACTTAACTTCATACTTATAAGAGCCAGACAAAATTTCTCTATATTTTTCTTTTAAAGCTGAACATGCAAAAATAGCGCCATTATTTTTATTACTTTCATTTATTTTTAATAAAACCTTTTGAAGCCAATCTAAACGGTCATGATCATCAAGCGGAACACCAGTGCTCATTTTTTCAATATTTGTATTTGAATGAAAATCATCTGCATCATAGAATGGAATGCCTAATTTAATAGATATTTTTTTTCCAATAGTAGTTTTTCCAGAGGAAGAAACACCAAAAATAACATAGACCATTTTATATTAATTTCTAATTTTCTTATTTAAAGGGTCATACATAGATTTTAGTGATGCGCTAGCTTTTTCAACGACGCCTTCGACCTCAATAGTATATTCAGCACTTAATATATCTTCATGACTCTCATTGGGTAAGCATGTAACGTAACCAAGACCGACTGCACCTCCTAAAGTATGGCTGTAAGTTCCACTAGTTAAGTGGCCTACTATCTCACCATTCTTTAGAATAGGTTCATTATGGTATAGCATTAGCTCAGGATTGCTTAGCAAAAATTGCATCATACGCATTTCATATCCCGAGGTTTTTTTAGTTTCAACGGAATCAAAACCAATAAATTTTCCAAACTTTGATGGCGTCTTCTCAAGTTTCACAGCAAATCCTAGACCTGCATCAATTACGTGATCTTCATCCGTGATATCGTGCCCAAAATGCCTATAAGCTTTTTCTATACGACAACTATCTACAGTATGCATCCCACATTGCCTTAATGAGAACTCTTCTCCTTTTGAATCAATCAATTCAGCCACATAACTTGAAAACTCTATTGGAAAGTATAACTCCCATCCCAATTCTCCGACATATGTAATTCGATGCGCACGAACATTTGCCATTCCTATCTCAATATTGCGAACATTTGCAAACGGGAAACTTTCATTACTCATATCAGTATCAGTGAGAGATTGAAGTAGATCTCTCGAATTTGGCCCCATAATGGCTATACAGCCTTCTGAGCTTGTTGCGTCAAATATAGAACAGTTAACTCCTTTAGGCATGTTCTTTTTAAGCCAATGCATATCTCGATTAAGGCATATTGTTCCACTAACAATTAGATAGTCATCAGTTTGAAGGCGTGTAACGGTAACATCAGCTTCAATACCACCTTTACTATTTAGCCACTGTGTGTAAACCATTTTACCCACATCAACATCAACATCATTAGCACATATCAACTGAAGAAAATCCATAGCATCAGAACCTTTCACTCTAATTTTGGCATAAGAGGACATTTCGAACATACCAACACTCTCTCTAATGGCTTGTTGTTCTAATTTTTGAAAATCAAACCAATTTTGCCTACCCCATGAATATTCATACTTAGCTTCAACTTTGCCAATCAATTCCTTTGGAACAAACCAGTTAGCTCTCTCCCAACCAGCAACCTCACCAAAACAGGCGCCACGATCCTTAAAAAATTCATAAAGTGGTGTTTTTCTTAAACCTCTAGCAGTTTCGTATTGATGGTATGGAAAATGATTTTCATACAAATAACCTAAGGTTTCTGTCACTCTGTTTGCTAAATAAATTTTATTATTTTGGAATGGCTCATTTCTTCTTATATCAACCTCCCATAAGTCACATGGAGGCTCACCTCCAATAATCCATTCTGCTAAATATTTTCCAGCACCGCCGGCCGCCTGAATACCAATAGAATTAAACCCAGCAGCAACAAAAAAGTTTCCTAGCTCAGGTGACTCACCTATTTGAAAATTATCATCAGGTGTAAAACTCTCTGGGCCATTAAAAAAAGTTTCAATACCTAAACTTTCCATTATGGGTACTCGATTCATAGCGAGCTCAAGATAAGGCATACAGTGCTCTAAATCATCCGGTATTTGGTCGAAGCAAAAATCTTCAGGAATTCCATTTTTAGCCCATGGTTTAGCATTAGGCTCAAACAAACCAACCAATATTTTTCCAGCATCTTCTTTGTAGTATGCAGATTCATCAGGAACCCTTACTACAGGCATATCTCCTAAATTTGGTACAGATGAGGTTAGAAAATAAAAATGCTCACAGGCATGAAGCGGTACAGAAACACCAGCCATTTTTCCAACCTCTCTTGCCCACATTCCTCCGCAATTAACAACTACTTCCGATTGAATATCACCATAATTGGTTTGAACACCACTAGCCTTCCCATCTTCTTTAAGAATTCCGGTGACTTTAACATCTTCAAAAATCTTAACACCATTATTTTTAGCACCTTTTGCGAGAGCCATTGCGATATTTGCTGGATCGGCTTTTCCATCTTTTGGAATCCAGGCGCCACCTACAACATCATCAAGGTTAAAAAGATCAATTTTATTTCTGAGTTCTGCTGTAGTTAATATTTGAACATCAACGCCATGAACCTTAGCAAGAGAGGCATTTCTTTTGTATTCCGTCAACCTCTCATTATTCGTTGCAAGACTTACAGAGCCTGTACGGCGATATCCAGTAGCCATCCCTGTCTCTGCTTCCAATGTTTCATAAAGGTTGCCTGAGTACTTAACCATTTGAGTAAGGTTTAATGATGAACGCATTTGACCTATAAGTCCTGCAGCGTGCCATGTAGTTCCAGAAGTAAGTTTTTTACGTTCAAGAAGAATAACATCGGTATAACCAAGCTTCGCGAGGTGATAGGCAACTGAGCAGCCCACAACACCACCACCAATAATTACAGCTTGGGCATTTTTAGGTAATACTACTGACATGATTAAATCCTAATCAAGAAGAAAACAGAATTATAAATCTATTTACCTTTCCATGGGACAAGATAATTTTCCGAGATGCGCATCAAGATATCTATTGCATAACCGATAACGCCAATAAGTACAATTCCCATAATTACAAGATCCGTCATCTGAAATTTTGAGGCGTTAATAATCATCATACCTGCACCCTTTTGAGCTGCAACAAGTTCAGCTGCAACAACAGTCCCCCAGCAAACACCCATTGAAACTCGTGCACCTGTAAATATCTCTGGCAAACTGTTTGGAACGATTACTAGTCTCATGATTTGCCACTTAGAAGCGCCTAGGGAGTATGCGGCATGAATTTTTGCTATTTTTACACCAGAGACTCCTGCTCTAGCTGAAATTGTCATAATCCAAAGTGAAGCCAAGAATAGTAAAATAATCTTGCCTTGCTCGCCGATTCCAAACCAGATAATAACTAATGGAATGAGCGCAAGTGGAGGAACAGGACGCATAAATTCTACTATCGGGTCAAACCAACCTCTAAACCAGCCAGAAAGGCCCATTGCATAACCTAGAGGGATGCCAATAAGAGCTCCTGCTGTAAACCCTACAACTACTCTAAGAAGTGACCAACCTAAGTGCTCAAATAAAGAAAAGTTTTTATAGCCCTCAGAGCTTACTTTAATTAGCCTTGACCAAACAGTTTCTGGTGCTGGAAGCCATACTGGTTGCATTTGCCAACCTTTGCTTGGAGTAACACTAAGCGTTCCTTTCGCAGTCATATAGATACGGGCATCATCTATAAAGAGTTCATTGTTAGGGGAGATTTCTTGGTCATTAATAGCAATAACTTTATAATCACTATCTTTTCCACCAACATCATTTCGCTTGACTTTAACTAAGGCGCTTCGCCATGCTACAATCTGATACGTATCATTAATTGCAAAACCAGTACCAGGTTCAATATCTAATTTATCAGGTATTTCACCGGTCTGAACATCATAAATGGTTATGGTAACCTCTGCATCATCTGTTTCCCCTAACGAATTCATCGCAGTATAACTAAAACCCAACTCACCAATAAAAGGTCCAGGAACATGAAAAGGGATCAATTTAGAGCCGGTAAATGCAGCCCATATCAGAAAGATGGAAAAAACTGAGATAATTGAAGCCGCTCTATTTGGAGATACTGCACTCTCGTCCCCAAACGTTACGGTCTTAAGACTAGTATAGTCTTTTCTTGAAGTTCTCATTGAGCTGACTACTTTGACAGCGTAAAAAGCAGCTATAAATATTAAAATATAAATTATTAAAATAGTCATCAGTTTTCTTCCACTCTGCCCATGATTTCTTCTTCCATTTCCCAAATAATTGAGAGAATTTCATCTCGAGTCTCTGTATAGTCTTTTAACTTTTTCACATCTCTAAGATCCATACTAGAGCCCATTTCAGCAAAAGGCAATGTATATTCTTTATGAATTCTTCCTGGTCTTGGAGCGAGAACTAAGAGTCTTTCACCAAGAAGAACAGCTTCTTCTACGGAGTGAGTAATTAATAGGATTGTTTTTCCTGTTTCTTTCCAAAGCTTTATAACTAATCCTTGCATTTTTTCACGAGTCAACGCATCAAGTGCGCCTAGTGGCTCATCCATTAAAATAACATCAGGATCATTTGCGAGACAGCGAGCCAAGGCAACACGTTGTTGCATTCCACCAGACAATTCGTAAACTGCTTTGTCTTCAAAATCTGCAAGACCAACAACTTCCAAAAGGTGTTTCACTTTTTCATTTTGCTCATCCTTTGGCATTCCCTTCATTCGAGGACCAAAAGCTACATTAGAGCGAACATTCATCCACTCAAACAAGGCGCCTTGCTGAAAAACCATTCCACGCTCTGGGCCTGGCCCTAAAACAATTTGATCATTAAGCACAACCCGCCCTTCTGTTGGTGCTAAAAAACCAGCAACGATATTCAATAGGGTTGTTTTCCCGCATCCTGAGGGGCCAAGTACTGTAATAATTTGACCTTCCTCTATTTCTAGAGATACATCTTTAAGCGCTTGAATTGAGTTACCATTATGTAAGTCAAAACGCATTGATACATTTTCAATTGATAAACCTTTCAAACCAAACTCCGAATATATTTTCCATTAAAAAGGTGGCACACTGAGTGCGCCACCTTGAGTCTAACTAATACTTACATATCAGACTATTAATTTAGCCTAATAAGTCAATATTTTATTGAGCTGCTAGAGCCTCTAAGCCATCAGTGTTAATGGCATTTGCATATGAACCACGAGCGCTTGGGATGTTTCCGCTATTAACGAATACATCTGCCACACCTTTAAGGAAATCAGCGCCTGAACCACCAAGCCAGTTACTACCAAGCTGGTTGCTAACTGATGGGAATACAAATGTAGACATTGTATCAGCTGTATCATCTTCATCCATACCAGCATCTTTTGCAATATGAGGAAGCATTAGTGAAGTAAATCCACCAGAATTCCACATAGCATTAGAAGCTGCAGTAACACCTAAGAATGTAGATAATACTTCAGCGTTCTCATCAGCAAAACTTGCTGGAGTAGAAGTTACGTCCCAAACTAGGATACCTAGAGCTGTTTTCTCTGCACCAGACAAAAGAACATTACCATATTCTATAGCACGACGAAGTGATCCACCCCATCCACAGAACATATCAAGCTCGCCTTGAGCAAAAGCAGCTGCTCCTTCAGGTGGCGCCATATCAACAACCTGCATTGAAGCTACATCAACACCAAAATGATCCATCTGCTTTAAGTAACCGTAGTGAGCAGCAGTACCGATTGGCACTGAAACCTTCTTACCAGCTAATTCAGAAGCGTTGCTTGCATCAATCTCAAGAGCTGAAGCTACAACGCAGTTATCATTGTCAGCGTAGCTTACCGCAACGTCAACAATTTGAATATCTTGACCTGTAGAAGCTGCAACAATAAATGGCGGCACACCTTGACTTACAGAGATATCAATATCTCCAGAAGCCATAGCGGCTGACATTGCGGTACCAGTACCGAAAGAACTCCAGTTTACTGTCATTCCTAAAGCCTCATCATAAGCACCAATTTGTTTTGCATACTCAAACGGCATTGGCCACTCTTCAAAATAGGCTACATTTAACTCATCAAGAGCCATAACGTTAACAGTAGCTATTGCACTGACAACTGTTGCTCCAATTTTCTTATAAATATTTTTCATTGTTTCTCCTAAATTAATATAAATATTAAACTCCCTATTCAGTAAAAAAAATAATTAAAAAAAGCAGTTCTATACGAACCGATTGAATAAACTACACATATTTTTTTGAAACTGAAATGAGATATTACCATGAAAAAAACAGAAGATATCTCAATTTTCAAAAATCAGTTTAATTTATTTCAACTATTTTTCAAAAAAAATGTAGAGACAGAATTAGGTTATTTATAGTCCAATTGAAATTAGCTCAATTAAGTAAAAGTATAAATGTAATTAAAACTAAAAAAAGTTAAGGAGGATTTATTTTGCTAATTCAAGAGACCGAAGTTCTTGCGCAATTTTATCTAGTGAAGTGTTAATTAGCTTATAGGCGCCGTCAGCACCATAAAGCTTTGTTAATTCAATGGCCTCATTAATAACAACTTTATAAGGCACTTCAAGTTGAAACTTTAATTCATAAACTGCTAAATACATTACAGCTTTTTCAGTTGGGCCTAGTTCATTTAAATCTCTATTTAGAGATGGCTCTATGATTTCATCTAATAATGAAATATTTTTAGGAATATTTAAAATTAAGTTTGAAAAGAATGCTTTAGATATCTTTCCTTCCTTTTGATTGAGAAATTGTTGCTCAATTTGCACAATTTCTCCACCAGAAGTTAACCACTGATATAAAGCTTGCACTACCCTAGCTCGTGAGCGTTGTTTTGGTGTCACAGCTTTTCGAGCAAATTTATCATTCTAATAACGCTCTCTGCTGCTTCAGCGCCTTTATTCTCAGAGTTAGCACCTGATCGTTCAATTGCTTGCTCTACTGTATCAACCGTTAAAACTCCGAAGGCAATTGGAATTTCTGAGTCTAGTGAAACTTGAGAAATGCCTTTCACACACTCACCAGCTACATATTCAAAATGAGGGGTTCCACCTCGTATAACAGCTCCTAAAGCCACAATGGCATCATACTTACCAGTCCTAGCAGTCTTTTTAAGAGCTAAAGGGATTTCAAAAGCTCCAGGTACGTAAAAAAGTTCAATATCAGTCTCATCAGCTCCATGCTTTAATAAGGCTTCTTTGGCGCCATTAATTAAATGTTCAACTACAAATGAATTAAAACGACCTGCAACAAGTGCAAATTTTTTATTCCTAATAGTTAAATCACCTTCAATAGTTTTCAATTTTTTTTTACTCCTTTATATTTATATATTCAGTAATAGTTATCCCAAAACCTTCTAATCCAGGCCACTTTCTAGGCTTGCCTAATGACTTCATATTTCTCACTCCTAAGTCAGCAAGTATTTGTGCACCTATTCCAAAGGTTTTTCCATCATCATTACTTCTATAGTCTTGATTATCAATATTTTCAAGGATAGCCTGGTTGTCTTGCTTACGTAAAAGCAAGAAAACTCCATTCTCAACTTCGGAAATCATATCAAGTGCACTATTAATACTAAAGCCACGTTGAACCTCCTGTAATACATCCTTAAAGATATTTTCCATATGAACTCTAACATGTGGCTCATTTGACTCGTTAATAGTTCCCTTAACTAATGCAATATGAATATCATTATGAATAGTATCGAGATAAGAATAAAGCTTAAACTCACCATATTTAGTATTAAAAGGTCTCTGACTGATCCTTTCGATTGTCTTTTCATTCTCTACTCGATAATGAATCAAGTCAGCAATATTTCCAACCTTAATTTCATGTTTTTTTCCAAATTTCTCTAAATCAGCGCTTCTAGCCATTGATCCATCTTCATTTAAAATTTCAACAATGACAGAAGCTGGCTCAAAACCAGCTAATCGAGCCAAATCACAACCAGCCTCAGTATGACCTGCACGTATCAAGACCCCGCCTTGTTGGGCCATTAATGGAAAGACATGTCCTGGCTGAACAATATCAATTGGCTTTGCATCTTTGGCTACTGCATCTAGAATAGTTTTAGCTCTATCAGAAGCTGAAATTCCTGTTGTAACCCCAGAAGCTGCCTCAATAGAGACAGTAAAATTTGTTGAATGAAGATCGCTATTTTGAGAAACCATTAAAGGAAGATTTAACTGCTGACAGCGTCCTTGTGTCAACGTTAAACAAATTAATCCACGGCCATGAGTAGCCATAAAATTAATACCCTCTTTAGTAACTTTTTCAGCTGCAATTAATAAGTCGCCTTCATTTTCTCGACCCTCATCATCCATAAGGATGATCATCTTGCCTTGTTTATAGTCTTCTAAAAGTTCTTCAATTGATGCTGTCATAACTCTCTATTGTTTGTAGTGATAAAGTCAAAAGTATTCATTTTTTGCTGAAGACTGACATATCGATTCCTAAACTAGAATCATGGCTAATTAATTGCTCAATATGTCTAGCGATTATATCTATCTCTATATTAACTTTAGAGTTTTCAATTAATTCCCCAAAGTTCGTCCATGACCAAGTATGGGGAACTATATTTACATCAAAAATATTAGTCTCAATACTGTTAACAGTTAAGCTAACGCCATTAATACAAATTGAGCCTTTCTTAGCAATATACTTAGTAAGATCTTTATTAACTTTGATTTTTAAGCGAGTACTCGCACCTTCCTTATCTAAAGAGATCACCTCACCAACCCCATCAATATGGCCACTTACTAAATGCCCATCAATTCCTTGGTTAAACCGTAAAGATTTCTCTAAATTTACATTTTGTCCTTTCATTACATCTGAAAAGTTAGTACAGCTTAATGTTTCTTGAGATACATCAAAAGTAAAAGAATTCTCTTTTAGCTCAGTTATAGTTAAACAAGCCCCATTAACTGCAATACTATCGCCTATAGAACAATCAGAAAGATCCAAGTCATTGCAGCTAACGACTAAAACAACACCTTTATCCGATGAATGTACCTCGACTACATTGCCTTTAGATTGAATAATTCCTGTAAACATTTATAAAATAGATTTTTTAATTAGAGTAAATTTTATGCTTAAACGTATTTAGTGACTTATTTAACCATTTAATTAAAGTCTATGTAGCCAATAGATTTCATATCGGCCTTTAATTAAATTCACACCTGGGTTAATAAATAATCTTCGTAGTTACCAGAATAATAATGAGCACCATCCTCTTTAAGCTCAATAACCTTTGTGGACAAGGAAGAAACAAATTCCCTGTCATGACTTACAAATATCAATGTACCTTTATAGTTATCTAGAGCAAGATTTAAGGCCTCAATAGACTCCATATCTAAGTGATTTGTAGGTTCATCCATTAATAAAATATTTGGCTTTTGAAGCATTAATCTTCCAAAAATCATCCTACCTTTTTCGCCTCCAGATAGAGACTTTACAGATTTCTTGACATCCTCTTTCCCAAAAAGCATTTTTCCTAATACCGATCGCATCATCTGAATATCGTCTTTTTCATTCTTGAACTGAGTCATCCATTCCAAAACACTCATGTCTTTTTCAAATTCTTCACTATGGTCTTGAGCGTAATATCCAATGTTTGCATTCTCACTCCATTTGGTTTTACCACCATCAGGCTCAATAACACCAAACAAAGTCCTCAAGAGGGTTGTTTTTCCAATTCCATTCTGACCAATGATTGCTACCCTTTGTCCCGTTTCAATCATTAAATTAATATCCATAAAGACTTTCTCATCATCGAAACTTTTACTGAGATTTTGAACCTCTAAAATATTTCTAAATAGCTCTTTAGATTGATTGAAAATAATATAAGGACTAACTCGAGATGAAGGTTTAATGTCATTAAGCTCAATCTTATTAAGCTGTTTAAGACGTGAAGTTGCCTGTTTTGACTTAGATGCATTTGCAGAAAATCGAGATACAAAGTGCTTTAAATCTTTAATTTTTTCTTCTTTTTTAGCGTTATCGGAGCGCATCCTTTCTTGGATAGCTGTTGCCGCTATCATAAAGTCATCATAACTACCAGGGAAAACATTTAGTGCACCATAATCAAGATCTGCCATATGCGTACAGACACCATTCAAAAAATGTCGATCGTGAGAAATAATTACCATTGTTGATTTTCTGGCACTCAAAATACCTTCCAACCAACGAATTGAGTTAATATCTAGATTGTTGGTTGGCTCATCCAATAAGAGTACATCTGGATCAGAAAAAAGAGCTTGAGCCAATAACACTCTTAGCTTCCATCCTGGCGCAATTTCACTCATCAAACCATAGTGCTGCTCTAAAGGAATATCTAGGCCTAGCAACAACTCACTCGCTGAAGACTCTGCAGAATAACCATCCATTTCTGCAAATTCCATTTCCAATTCAGCTACCTTAATGCCATCCTTTTCGCTCATCTCAGGGAGTGCGTAGATTCTATCTCTTTCTTCTTTTATCTTCCATAATGCCTTATGCCCCATTATTACTGCATCTACAACACGGTACTTCTCAAAAGAAAACTGATCTTGCGATAAAATGCCAAGTCTTTGACCATCACCTACCATAACTGAGCCATGTGTAGGATTTAACTCCCCAGTCATTATTTTCATTAATGTAGATTTACCACAACCGTTAGCGCCAATTAATCCATATCGATTGCCATTCTGAAATTTAACAGATATATTTTCAAACAAAGGTTTTTCACCAAATTGCATGGTGACATTAGCAGTAGAAATCATCGTCTTGTCTAAATTTATAAAATAAAATATTATCCCATATAGACTCGTAAATAGCATAACTTTTAAACATTAGGATATGCAGAGAAAGTCATCAATATTAAGTATAAAATATAATTTAAGATGAGAGTAAATCCCACTACTAGAACCAAACAGATGCCAGACAAGTCGTTATTGACGGCAATCATAGCATTATTAATTTTTGGATGGATTATGTCATTTTCTGCATCTCTATCTTATTTTTCTAGTTACACCTTCTTTGCGAAACAAACCCTTTTCATAATAATGGGTTTATGCTCAGGTTTAATTATTCTGAACACACCAATCTCAGTTCTCCAAAAATACTCAATTCCATTGTTTATATTGACTCTATTGTTGCTAGTTGTTGTCTTCCTTCCAAGCCCTATTGGTCATGAAGTTAAAGGATCAACTCGTTGGATTAATTTTGTTTATTTCAAGTTCCAACCTTCTGAGTTAATGAAACTCTCAATGGTCCTGTTTATGGCAGGCTTCTTAATACGCCAAGAAAGTGATATTAGAAAACCTTGGATTGGCTTTATTAAGACAATAGCTATTATTGGTATTAC
>JAPYSK010000033.1:0-3916 GCA_029936515.1 Candidatus Thioglobus sp. | reverse complement strand
ATATTAGAAAACCTTGGATTGGCTTTATTAAGACAATAGCTATTATTGGTATTACTGGTCTCTTATTATTGCTTGAGATGGATATTGGGGCCACCCTTATTATTTCATTAACTGCAATGGCTATGCTTTATGCTGCTGGCTCATATATTAAGCAACTTACTATTGTAACTGCAGGATTATTTGTATTATTAGGAATTATCGTTACTCTTGTACCTAATAGATTTGAACGATTTATGTCTTTTTGGACTGGTGATTTCTGGAATAGCAGTAATCCAAAACTTGATCAAACAAAAGCTGCTTTAATTGGCATCGCTAGAGGAGACTGGTTCGGCACTGGATTAGGTGGGAGCATTCAAAAATTCAAAGCTTTACCAGAAAGACATACAGATATGATTTTTGCTGTAATTGGAGAAGAGCTTGGTTTTTTGGGTATGCTTTTCGTTCTTTTATCATTTTTATATATCCTTCTAAAAGGGTTTTCAATTGCCAAACTTGCACTTCAAAAAGGAAGAAACTATAGCTCTTATGTTGCGTTTGGAATTTGTACTTGGTTCGCGATGCAAATAACCGTTAATATTGCTATGAATCTTGGCCTTATACCACCCAAAGGATTTACATTACCTTTGTTAAGTTATGGAGGTACCTCTATGATTTTTTCTATAATCTCGTTAGCGATATTATTACGAGTTGACATGGAAAATAGAACTAAATATTCCAAGCAGCAAAATTATGTTTAAAAAAGTTTTGATTATGGCAGGAGGTACTGGTGGCCACATCTTTCCAGCTCTAGCTATAGCAAAAGAGCTAAAAGCCCGTGGTGTAGTCGTTGAATGGCTTGGTGGAAAAAATGGCCTAGAAAACTCTTTAGTACCGAAGCATGGATACCATTTGAATAGTGTATATAGCAGTGGATTAAGAGGTAAAAGCCCTATAACTATATTAAAAGCTGTTTTCTTACTTAGTCTAGGCCTTATTCAAACGATTCTAGTATTTATCAAATTTAGGCCAAACAGAGTTATTGGGATGGGTGGTTATGCATCCGGAATTGGCGGACTAGTTTCAATAATATTTTTTATCCCTTTAATTATTCATGAACAAAATACCATTCCAGGAACAACAAATAAATTATTAAGTAAGTTTGCCAAAAAAAGCTTTCAAGCCTTTGATAACACTTTTGATAAAAAAGTAAATGCTATTACAACTGGAAATCCTATACTTTTTAAGCCAAAATCAAAAAATACCCCTAAATTGGTACAAAACTTACTTATATTGGGAGGATCTCTTGGTGCTAAAAAAATCAATGAAACTATAGCTAAAATTAAAACCCCTTTAAATATCTGGCACCAAACTGGCGCTAAGCACAATGAAGAAGTAAAGCTTATGTATGATAAAGATATTCATCCTAGCCTTAAGATTGAAGACTTTATAGAAGATATGGCAGAAGCCTATGCTTGGGCTGATATTGTAATTTGTAGATCTGGTGCTATGACAATCTCAGAGCTAATCGCTACAAACACTCTTGCAATACTAGTGCCATTCCCTTATGCCGTTGATAACCATCAAACAATGAATGCTCAATACCTCTCAAACAATGGTGCAGGAATACTTATTGAAGAGTCTATTTTTAATGCAGAACTAATCGACAAAGAGATTCTTGCATTAAACTCTGAGAAACTCCAAGAAATGACTAAGAATTTAGAGTTACTTTCAGTTGCAAATCCTGAGATGATAATTGCTGATTATCTTTTCGGTTAATTCCTAGTCGATTAAAAAGAAGCTGGTCATTTGCAGCAGTTGGATTATCAGTAGTTAATAACTGCTCTCCATAAAAAATAGAGTTAGCGCCTGCAAAGAAACAAAGCGCCTGCATACCCTCTCCCATCTCTAGCCTCCCAGCCGAGAGTCTAACTACTGAGTTTGGCATTAAAATCCTCGCAACAGCAATCGTTCGAACAAATTCACTTTCACTTGGAGGTTCAACATTCTCAAATGGTGTGCCTGGAATAGGGACCAACAGATTAATTGGTACACTGCCAGGATGCGTCTCAAGATTAGCTAAAGATTGAAGCATTGAAGCTCGATCAGTCTCAGTCTCTCCCATTCCTAAAATACCACCACTACAAACATTAATATTTGCATTTTGAACTGCATCTAACGTATCTAATCTGTCCTGAAAGTGTCGCGTTGTAACAACATTAGAATAGTGCTCTTTTGAGGTATCAATATTATGATTGTAGTAATCAAGACCTGCCTCTTTTAGAGTAGATGCTTGTTTTGGTGTAATCATACCTAAAGTAACACAGGTTTCCATCCCCATAGCCTTAACGCCTTTAATCATCGGAATAACCTTATCAAGACTTTTGTCAGTTGGGTTTCTCCACGCAGCACCCATACAAAATCTAGATGCACCTTTGTCTTTAGCAATTTTAGCTTGATGCAAGACTTGATCAATCTCCATTAATTTTTCACGCTCAAGGCCAGTATCATATTTAGAGCTTTGAGAACAATAAGAACAATCTTCAGGACAGGCACCAGTCTTAATATTCAATAAGGAACTCACCTGGACTTGGTTTGGGTCAAAAACCTTTCTGTGAATACTGTGTGCCTTAAACAAAAGGTCGTTAAAGGGAAGCGTAAAGAGCGCTTTTATTTCATCTAATTCCCAATCATTTCTAACTTCAATCATTTGTATTTCTATATTTAAGATAATTAATTTTACCGCATACCAAAGAATCAAAAAGAACAATAAAAAACCGCGCATTGCGCGGTTTTTTTAATTCATAAGAATTATTTAACAGCTATAGTATAAATCAAACTCTAGCGGCTGAGGTGAAGCTCTCATAGCAGTAACTTCCTGCATTTTTAATTCAATAAAAGAATCAATAACTTCATCAGTAAAGACTCCACCCTGCTTAAGAAATTCACGGTCAGCATCTAACTCTTCAAGCGCTATGTGGAGCATACCGCTAACCTTGGGTATACCTGTTGTATCAGAGTCATATAGGTCTTGGTCAGCAGGCTCACCTGGATGAATCTTGTTTTTAATACCATCAAGGCCTGCCATTAGCAATGCTGAAAATGCAAGATAAGGGTTAGCTGTAGAATCTGGAAAACGAATCTCGACACGACGACCTTTTGGGTTTTTAACAAAAGGAATTCTGATTGCAGCTGAACGATTCTTAGCAGAATAGGCTAGCATTTCTGGTGCCTCAAACCCAGGAACTAAACGCTTGTATGAGTTTGTAGATGGATTAGTAAGGGCATTCAAGGCGCGAGCATGCTTGATAATACCACCAATAAAAAATAGCGCTGTTTCACTGAGGTTGCCATAGCCATCACCGTCAAACATGTTAACGCCACCTTTCGCAATTGAAATGTGAACATGCATACCATTACCGTTATCAACCGCAATCGGTTTTGGCATAAATGTAGCTGTTTTGCCATATAGATGAGCTACGTTATGGACACAATATTTGAGTACTTGAGTCTCGTCAGCCTTTTTTACTAGAGTATTGAATAATGCACCAATCTCGCACTGACCTGCGGTACCAACTTCATGGTGATGAACCTCAGTAGTGACACCCATCTCTTCAATCGCCAAACACATTTGAGATCGAAGATCATGCAACGAGTCGACTGGGGGAACTGGGAAGTATCCACCCTTGATGCCTGGACGGTGACCTTTATTACCACCCTCAACATCTACACCGGAACTCCAGGCAGCCTCTTCAGAAGTGATTTCATAAAAAGCCTTACCCAAACCAAAGCCTGTATCCCATTTGACACTATCAAAGACAAAAAATTCTGGTTCATTTCCAAAGTAAGCAGTGTCACCAATACCGGAATCTTTTAGATAAGCCTCTGCACGAGCTGCAATAGAGCGTGGATCCTTAACATAACCTTTCATATCAGAAGG
>JAPYSK010000032.1 GCA_029936515.1 Candidatus Thioglobus sp. | reverse complement strand
ATAAACGCTAAAGATAAATTAGCTAAAGAGATATTTTGTACAATATTGTTCATGATAAATAGACTCTTCTTATCTTAAATGAAGAACCATTATTTTTTTTTAATATCGCAATGAAAGACAACTTAATCCACCATCTAATTTCTGAAACTCTGTTACATCCGTTTCTATTACAGGATAACCTGCATTCTTAATTCTTTGCTTTGTCGTTGGATAACCTAAGGGAATTATGACTGATTCATTAACCCAAATGCAATTAGCAGCATAGCTTTCCTTTTCGGGAATTTCTATTGGATTGTATCCTCCTAATGAAGAATCTTTTATAAATTCACCACAAACAACTAAATTATTTTCTTTTAAGTAGGACAAACCAGTTTTTAGATGCAGTACCTTTTTCAAGGAAATAGTTGATCCGCTCATACCATATTTTGTTAGAATCTGGATAATTTGCTTAGCACCTTCAATGTTTGTTCGCTCTGATAGTCCGATATAGTAGTGGTCTCCAACCATCATAATATCCCCCCCCTCTATCGTTCCTGGTGCTTCAATCGCTTCAATATTATTGAATTTTTGTTTTAGCACAAACTCTATTTCATGCACTTCACCTCTTCGAGAAGGAGCTCCAGGACGAGTGATAATTACACAATTTGGAGTTATAAGTGCGACATCTTCTACAAAAGTAGAGTCAGGATATTCTTCACAGGGCTCCAACACAAGAACATCTAAACCGCATTTTGTTAAAACATCGATATATGATTGATGCTGGATAATTGCCTGTTCATAATTTGGCAATCCAAGAGTTTTTGAATCACTTAAACCCTCAACAATACTCCTTCCTGGAGTTCTTACAATAGCATTGGTAAACATAGATTACTCATCAATTAACGTTCACCACTCTATCCAGTTGGTGTTTCGACAAATAACTTCAAGTCCTTTTGTGAGGGTCTTTTCATCTTTTGCATAGTTTATTCGTATACATTGGTGCTGGTGGTTCCATTCCTCATCCAAGCCAATAAAAAAATCATGCCCAGGTATGATGTAAACGCCTTCAGCTTTGAGATCTTTGTAGAGTTGTTCGGACGTTATAGACAAATTTGGAAACCAAAGCCACATAAAAAATGCACCCTCAAGCTTATGAAGATAAACATCTGTATCAGCAAGAATAGTATTAAAAAGACTGACTGCCGTTGTCGCCTTTTCTTCATAGTAAGGTTTTATAACCTCATGACAAAGTCGCAACAATTCCTGGTCCTTGATCATTCTTGTGAGCAAGCTAGGTCCAACACTACTTGGTGCTAAAACCATAATCCCACTAATTCTACTTATAGCTTCAATGGTTTCATGATTAGCAATAACGATACCAGTTCTAAGGCCCGGAAGGCCAAGCTTTGATAGAGACATGCATAAAATCATGTTGGCATTCCACTTAAGTGATGCTTGGGTATAAATAGCTCCTGGAAATGGCTGTCCATAGGCATTATCAATAATCAATGGCACTCCATACTCTTGAGCAATTGAATCTAATTGATTGAGCTCATCATCGGTAATAACGTTGCCAGTAGGATTTGTCGGTCGTGAGATGCAAATTGCACCTATATTGCTAGATTTCACGACAGCAATTAATTCTTCAAAATTGATTTGATATTTAAACTGCTTATCATCCAACATCTGGATTTTGGGCTTTATCGAGACAAACATGTCATCTGTAATTCCTTGATCGGCATAACCAATATATTCAGGAACTATCGGCAACAGAATTTTTTTATGGGAGCCGTTCGACATTTCCCCTGCAAACAAATTAAAGAGACTGAAAAAACTACTTTGAGAGCCGTTTGTAATAGCTATGTTTTTTTCATCCAAGGCCCAATCATAGTGATCGTTAAGCATCGTCACTAATGCACTAATAAACTCCTCGCTCCCTTGTGGACCGTCATAAAATCCAATCATTTGATCAACACCGGAGCCAGCAATAAGTTTTTGTAGCTCATCTACAAATTTATCATGCGCGGCTGGAATAATTGCTGGGTTACCGCCTCCTAGCATTACTGTATTTGGATTATTACTGTGATTAGCTTTTCCAAGGTCAGCCATCAACTGGGTAATACCACTTTCTCTAGAAAACCTTTTGCCAAACTTTGAATAGTCTGTGTTAGTCATTTTACTGATATAGAAAAAATTTATTTGAGGATGTTTTGAACGAGTTGAACCCAGTAACTAGACCCAATGGGAAGTATTTCGTCATTAAAGTCATATTGAGTATTATGTAACATACAACCACCTCTAGGACTGTCCTCAGGAACCAAACCATTTCCAATCCAAATATAAGCACCTTCTGATGCATTTAATAAGAATGCAAAATCTTCTGATCCCATAGTTGGAGGCTCACTTCTCAGAACATTATTATTACCCACGACCATTGCGGCAGCTTTAGCACATAGATCGGCATGTTTCGGGGTATTAATAGTGGCAGGGTAATTTGGAATTGATTCAAATGTTGCAGTTGCACCCATAGAGCCACTGATACCATTAACAATATTTTTTATGTTCTCCTTAACACCATCACCTACTTTTTTTGTGAAGTACCTTAAAGACCCTGTAAGGTTCATTTCATTAGGTATAACATTAGAAGCATAACCAGCATCGACCATGGTTATGCTAACCACTGCAGAATTAAGTGGTGCAACATTTCTAGCAACAACACTTTGAAGAGCATTAATAATTTGAGCACCAATAACAACTGGATCAATACACTGTTCAGGCATTGCGGCATGACCACCTTTACCAATAATACTTATTTTAAGTGTTTCATTAGCTGCCATTACGGCTGTATCATGAACTGCAAACTGTCCCTCAGCTATACCAGGAAAATTATGCATTCCATAAACAGCCTGACATGGGAACTTATCAAATATTCCCTCCTCTACCATCACTCGACCTCCGCCGCCGCCTTCTTCTGCAGGCTGAAAAATAAAATGAACCGTACCTGAAAAATCATTGTTTTCTTTTAAGTAAACTGCCGCCCCAAGAAGCATCGTTGAGTGGCCATCATGGCCACAAGCATGCATCTTTCCATCGTGGACTGATTTATGACTAAATTCATTCTGTTCATGAAGAGGAAGTGCATCCATATCGGCACGTAAACCAATTACACCGCCCTTTTTTTGTCCATGAATTGTAGCAATAATGCCTGTAACAGCCATTCCACGATGCATTTCAATGCCATGAGACTCCAAAACCGATGCAATATAGTCACTTGTTATCTCTTCTTTAAAGCTGAGCTCTGGATGCTGGTGAAGATGATGTCTCCAAGATACCATTTGCTCATGTAAATCAGATTTTTTTTCAATTGTAGACATAAATTTTATTCTTTTAAGTAAATCGAATATTAAACCATATTTATATACACAATGCTTAGCAAAATTCTAAGGATACATTTTAATAAGGGGATTAACCTATAAAGAAAAACTATCTTCCCACATCACATTATTTTCAACATGGGTTTTATTAACTATGATCTTAGGCATTCATTGGTTGGGTCAAAAGGCGATTCCTCAATAACAATAGCTTTATATTTTTCACCTAAAATCTCTATCTCAAGTTCAGTACCAATAGCTGCCAAGTCAAGCCTTACTAGACCTAGTACAAGTGACTTGCCACAACGCCAACCATAGCCTCCTGAGGTAGCTCTTCCAATAACTTCTCCATCTTTATAGATTGCCTCTGAGCCACGTGCATCAGCATCAATAATTCGCAGCACTTCCATAGTCACAAAACCATTAGTTGGACCACGATCCTGCCATTGTGATAATGCAGTTTTACCTATAAAGTCTTCTTCTTTATCAAGCCTAACAAAACGATCAAGGCCAGACTCAAAAGCGGAATATTCAATCGACATCTCTCTTGGGATTAGGCGGTAAGATTTTTCTAAACGCATACTATCCATTGCACGAATTCCAAATGGCTTTATATCAAATTCAGCCCCTGCTTCCATTACTTGGTCAAAGATATAGTTCTGCATTTCTATTGGGTGATGTAGCTCCCAGCCCAATTCACCAACAAAATTCACTCTAAGTGCTTCAGCAGTTGCATATCCAACATTAATTTTTTTACCAGTTAGCCATTTAAAGCTTTCATTCGACAAATCAGTATCAGTTAGTTTTTGTAAGACATCACGTGATTTTGGTCCAGCAACGACAAGCACCCCAGTCTGAGTAGTTGCCCTCTGGATATTGACAGTGCCATCTTTTGGTGCAAGCTTAAATAAATAATCATGATCATGAGCTTCAAATGCACCAGCAGATACTAGGTAATAACTCTGAGATCCGGTTTTATAAACTGTAAATTCTGCACGAACACCACCATTTAGTGACAGCATGTGAACCAAGCTAATGCGTCCAATTGCTTTTGGCATTTTATTTGCAAATATGTACTCTAGCCATGCTTCAGCACCTGGCCCTTTGACGACACATTTTGCAAACGCAGACATATCTAACAATCCTACTTTTTCGTTTACATGTTTGCATTCATTTCCAACATGCTCAAAATAGTTTGAACGACGAAAAGAATTTTTCTCTACAATACGCCCATCCTCTAAAGGTTTCGAATGGTTTTTATTAAGAATTACTTTGGATGGATCCAATTGATTCAGCTCTTCACTGGTAAGTTCATAGTCAGCACTTGGCATAAACCAATTTGGTCGCTCCCAGCCATAAACAGAACCAAAAACAGCTCCTAATGCTTTCATTCGATCATAGCATGGGGCTGTTTTTAATGGCCTTGCACCGCTACGCTCTTCATCAGGGTAGTGCGTCGTAAAGACATTTGAGTATGCCTCTTCATTTTTTTCCCTCAAGTAACCACGAGTTGCATAAGGTCCAAACCTACGAGGATCAACTCCCATCATGTCAACCGTAGGCTCACCATCAACTATCCATTCAGCTAGTTGCCAACCAGCCCCGCCTGCAGCTGTAATTCCAAAACTATGGCCTTCATTTAGCCAGAAATTTTTCAGTCCTGGCGCCGGTCCAACAATCGGATTTCCATCTGGAGTATAGGCAATGGCGCCATTATATATATCCTTAATTCCTACTTCACCAAAAGCAGGAACACGATTTATACAGGCATCAATGTGAGGCATTAGGCGTTCAAGCTCGCCATTAAATAACTCGTATTGACAATCATCACTTGGTCCATCTACATAACAAGCAGGTGCACCTTTTTCATAGATACCTAAAATCATCCCGCCTGCCTCTTCACGTAAATAATAAGCCGCATCAGATTCTCGAAGAACAGCCATTTCAGGTAGCCCTTGTTTTTTTCTTTCTAGGATTTCTGGGTGAGGTTCTGTTACCAGAAATTGATGCTCAACCGGAATTACAGGCACATCTAAACCAACCATCTCACCAGTTTTTCTTGCAAAGCTTCCTGTACATGAAACGACATGTTCACATGCAATATCACCATTATCAGTCTTTACAATCCAAGAATTGTCTTTTTGCTGTTCTAGTGCAGTAACCTTAGTGTTCTCATAAATCTCTGCACCACGATTTCTAGCACCCTTACATAAGGCTTGAGTTAAATCAGCAGGCTGAATATATCCATCATCGGGATGCTGTATTGCACCAAGCAAACCCTCTGTATTACAGAGTGGCCAAACTTCTTTAATTTCGTCTGGTGTCAAAAATTTAACATTAACACCAACTGTACTTCCAACTCCAGCGTAGTATTTATACTCATCCATTCGGTCTTCACAATTTGCTAGCCGGATATTAGAAACAACACTGAATCCAACATTCATTCCAGTCTCTTTTTCTAATTCATGATAGAAATCAACTGAATATTGATGTAATTTTCCTACAGAGTAGCTCATATTAAAAAGAGGTAATAGCCCTGCTGCATGCCACGTGGATCCAGAGGTTAAATCTTTACGCTCAACTAATACAACATCAGTCCAACCTTTCTTTGCTAAATGATAGAGTGTCCCTGCACCAACAACACCTCCACCAATAACTACGACTCGGGCTTTATTTTTCATAACTACTCCGAAAATATGACAATCTAAAAAAAGGGGAATTATATACCTAAATTATAGCAATTTCATTAATTACTTAATGGTAGAATTTCTCAAAATTTAAATGAATTATTATTTAATCTATTCCTGGAGAATTAAATGAATTTGACTGTAATCAAATGGCGTGATATACCGACACAAGTAATGATTAAAAAAAGCAGACGCGAGGTCGAAAAAATACAGCTAGATAATCGCTTTATGGAGGCAGTAGATTCTGCAGCTACCATTGCAGATGCAACAGATGCTGATGCATATCTCACTGATTGGAAAAATGAGGTAATTGAAATACCTGATGGAGATCTAAAAGAACCTGTAGCTAATAAAGCAGCAGAGCTAGAATTAGCCTTTACACAGGATATACTGATGAATTACGTTAATAATGGTGGTTATAAACCTTAAGTTATTAAGTATATCTTCCGTGTAAAAACTTTAGTGTTTCCCTAGCCCTTGACTCCTTAAGAAGGTACCTAATAATGTTATTAGGTGAGTCTAACAGCTCAGCATAATCAAGCCCAGCTGGCTTTTTGGAGACTTTATTATTAAATACCACTGAAATAGTTGTCCAGTGTCTACTAAGCTTATAAAAGCCTAATGTTTCCTCAAGTTGCTCCAATTTATCACTCAAATAAACGTCATCATTAAGTAGTAATCGCTTTGAATCAATATTAACAATTCCATCAACATGGCTTGCAGCCTTGTGCTCTAGAGCAAACTCAATTAACACCATACTTTCGCGGTGAGCAATAGCAACTACCTCTTCATCAGAAGACTTATTATGATGAATTAGTGTACCTAATGAATCAGTAAAATTATTTTTAGCAACAATCGGTGTCTTAGTTTTTAAAGAAGCTTTAATTGCTCGAGGATGTATCACTCTTGAGCCTTCATCCGCCATATCCAGCATCTGATCAACACTTATCAATTCAAGATAAGAAGATGCCTCAACTTGTCTAGGATCACAATTTGCAATACCATCAACATCAGAAAATATTTCGACTTTTTCTGCACCTAATGCAGAGGCTAAGGCTACTGCCGAAGTATCACTACCACCTCGACCAAGTGTACGTATATCACCCCTTTCATTTACCCCTTGAAAGCCTGCAACAACAGCAATCTTTCCCTCATCAAGTGCTTCAACAATTCGAGATGGATTAATTTCCAGTATTTCCGCATTTCCAGCATTATCATCAGTCAAAATACCAGATTGACGGCCATTAAAACAAGCAGCGGGCATTCCATTATGACTTAAAAGGTGAGAAAAAAAAGCAGAACTGAGAGTTTCACCAACACTCATAACAAGGTCTAACTCCCTTGGATTAATATTGTGGCCAACATCTTTTAACAGCGCAACAAGTGTATCAGTTGCATATGGCTCACCCTTCCGGCCCATAGCTGAAACAACTACAACAATTCTTTCTCCAGCATCAGAATAGTTCTTAATATGTTTTAAAGCGTGCGCACGAGAATCCTCATCCCTGAGACTTGTTCCACCAAATTTCATTACTATAGGAGCCATACTCTTCGCCATTTCTATCTACAAAAAAAAGAGGCAATTATAGCCTTTGAGAGGCAACATAGCAAATTTGAACTAGTTGTTCAAAATATATAAAACTAAATATTAAATGTTTGTTTAATTCCATCTAATATAAAGTCAACCGAGACCATCACCAATATGATGCCCATTAATCGTTCAATCGCGATTAATGCCCTATTACCCAATTTTCTTCCTAAGGCTTCAGATGAGATCAATATAACACCTGTAACTAAGAAGGCAACAAACACTACAAAAGTCCACTCAATCCATCTGCTGGGCTCACGAGCCATAAACAAAATTACAGCTGCAATTGCCGATGGACCGGCCAACATTGGAACAGCTAGAGGAACAATAAGAGGCTCTGTTGTCTCATTGTGACTAAACATAGGCTTGGTACCTGGGAAAATCATTCTTATAGCAATGATAAACAATATAATCCCTCCTGCAATTCCTAAAGAAGACTGCTCTATCTGAAGTAATTGAAGAATATACCTGCCAATAAACATAAAAAATAAAAGAACTGCTAGAGCAATCAATAACTCTCTGATAATTATTTTTCTTCGTCTTTCGATCGGTATATTTTTGAGAATGCTTAAAAATACAGGCACATTCCCTATAGGATCCATAATTATAATTAATAATAAAATTGCAGCTAATACAGTCATTTATATAGAATTTAAATTACTAAAAGAAATGCATTTTATATAAATAAAGTCTCATAAATGAAGATTAATTTTAAATATTTAATAAAAAAGAAGAAAATATATTGCAATAGATTAACTGAAAGGTGATAATGAAATTATCTGTTGTGTTCGTGCTTTGATTTATTTACCTGAGCCGATTATGTATAGAAAAGGAGATGAGATTGGTTGCTATTGTGTAAGCTCACTTTGAAGTGAGAAACCTACGGTAAACATCGAACTTCCGCCTTGAGCTAAAATGGTTCTGGACCATTCCAACACGGCACAACGGACCCTATCCCAATAATATCAAATTAATCCTAGTTGAATTTTTGCACTGCTAAAATTAGCATATCTCTCAATATAACTATTAATGAAAGAAATTCGAAGACAACTAAGGCAGCGTCGAAAATCTATTGACAACCCGACTCGCAAAAAGGCAGGGGAGAATATCCTTCACCAATGTCAAAAAAATGGCCTTTTTAGAAGTGCGAAGCATATTGGAATTTTTACCCCAAATGATGGGGAAATTGAAACGAGCAGCACGATAACATTTCTAACTAACCATGGTTATTTTGTTTACTTACCAATATTAGTTGGTGAAAAACTCAAATTTTCAAAGATTGGGAATCATTTTAGAAAAAATAAATTTGGTATCGATGAGCCAATCTTTACACCGCTTCTAGGTGCTCACCAAATGGATCTTATTTTAATGCCACTTGTTGGATTTGATAAGAACAAAAATCGTTTAGGGATGGGTGGTGGCTTTTATGACAAAACATTAAGTTTTCAGTCAAAACGGATGAATTATAGAGTTCCAAAACTATTTGGCCTGGCATTTGACTGCCAAGAGGTTGATCATCTTGATTCAAAGCCTTGGGACGTTCCAGTTGATGGGATAGTAACGCCGACAAGATTTTTGAAATAGTAAAATCTTAAAAAAGAATATTTATCTCGTTATTTATTAGACTTACCGAGAGCCTGTTTTTGAAAAAAAGACTTAATCATCGGGGAATCGTCAATAAGATTCATTCCAAAACCTCTAAGCCACCGAAGCGGCTCATTATTTTCCTTATATATCCAGTCTAACCCTGTCATAGTTTTAGCCATTAACTCATTATCTAATCGACGGGCTCTTGCATACTTCCTTAAGACTAAGTAGTCGCCCAAAGCTTTATCATCATTTTCTACAAGTTGACTATTGAGTTCTTTTGCATCTGAAAAACCTAGATTAGCTCCCTGACCTGCTAGTGGATGGATGTTGTGAGCAGCATCTCCAATTAGAGCGAGGTTAGGAAGAGTATAGTCCTTGGCACTTCTTTCGACTAGTGGAAATACCTTTCTTTTGCTTTCCAGTAAAAGCTTACCAAAACGATACTCAACGGCTTCAGACAAAGATTGACTAAACTCTTCTATATCGAGCTCCATCAACTCGTCTGCAAGATCGCTTTTGCAGGACCATACAATTGACGCTTTATTTTCAGAGAGTGGTAATAAAGCAATAATACTGTCTGATAAAAAGCGCTGCCAAGTAGTATTTTCAAGTGGCTTTTCACTAACGATATTAGCAATAATAGCTTTTTGATCATAATCACACTCAGTAACCTCAATAGCTACCAAGTTTCTAACTTTTGATTGAGAGCCATCAGCCCCGACAACTAGCTTGCATGACAAATTGCTCTCGTCATCTAGAGTTACCAAATAGCCAATATCAGTTTTTAATAAACTATCTAGCTTGGCATTAATAATCTTTATCTTACTGGGGTCAATCGCTTCAAATAGTGCAGACTGTATTAAATCATTTTCAACAATGAAGCCAAGCTGATCCATACCCTCATCCTCAGCATGAAAATTGAGACGTCCATGCGAATTTTGATCCCATACCTTTGTAGCTACAAACGCTTTTTTTCTTTTAATGTTATTCCAAATATTAAGAGAGACTAGATACTCATGGGAAGAGGGCGTAATAGCACTTACTCTTGTATGAAATGAGTCATTGATTGGAGGGTTACATGTATTTGGCTCAATAATGGCGATCGAGCAGTTTTTTTTCTGTGATAACTCTAAAGCAAAAGCAAGACCAATCATGCCACCACCAATGACAATGATATCGAACCCTTTCAATTATCCTTCTCCAGAAATTGTCATTTCACTAATCAATGTTGAGCCAACCTTAAGGTTACTCCTAAAGTCTACATCGCTAGCAATAGAGACAACATTTTTCAACATATTCTTTAAATTACCAGCAATAGTAATACCCGAAACTGGGTACTTTATTTCACCATTTTCTACCCAAAAACCGCTAGCTCCTCGAGAATAGTCGCCTGTCGTTGCGTTAACGCCATGACCCATTAAGTCAGTCACTATAAGGCCTTTATCCATGCTCTTAGTAAGCTCAGTAATCCCGCCATCAAAATTAGATTTAACACAGCAATTACTCACACCACCAGCGTTAGCAGTTGACTCCAATCCCATCTGATTAGCAGAATATTGCCCCATTAAATAACTTGAAACTATGCCTTCTTCAACAAAAAACTGCTTTTTCTTCAATACACCATCTTGGTCAAAAGCCCTCGAGCCAAGTGTTTTTAATTTGAGTGGATCTTCATAAATACTAATCGACTCAGGCAATACTTTACTCCCTAATGACTCCAATAAAAAGGAGGTTTTTTTATACTGTCTGGAACCACTCAGAGCCCCAAGTAATTGTGAAAAAAGACCAGAAGACTGTCTCGATGTAAAAATAATCGGACATTTTTGTGGACTCAGGTGACGAGAGCCAAGCTTCTCTTGTGCTAGCCTTGCAGCCTCTAAACCAATTTTGGAAGGTGAAGTTAGGTCATTGGAATCAATTGTGACTCCGTATTCGTAAGCCGTCTGCATTTCGTCACCTCTTTTCGCAATTAATGAACAGAATAGCGAATGTCTAGTATTTTTTAGGTTTGCAATTAATCCATTTGAATTTGCGTAGACACTTTCACCCTCAAAACTTGACAATTCTGCACCATCCGAATTATTAATTTCGTTCTGCTCGAGCGCAATTTGCTCACACTCCTTAGCAATCTCGATGCTCTTCTTAGCATCTAAATTCCAAGGGTAGTAAAGATCTAGATTAGGCATATCCCAAGCCATTCTTTCGCTTGGTGCTAGTCCATTAAAAGGATCTTCTTGAGTATATTTTGCTATTAAGCATGCTGACTCAATAGCATTTTTTAAACTTGCCTTACTAAGATCAACACTAGTCGCTTGACCTTTATTTTTTCCAATATAAACGCTAACATTAAAACTTGTATCTAAGTGGTATTGCAATGTTTCCACATTAGAAAGTCGCACTGTAGTAGAGACACCAGAACTTTTACCTACTGAGAGCTCGAAATCAGATACTTTTTGTTGTTTAATTAACTCAATTGCTAGCTGTGTTGTTTGTTCAAGTGTATTCATAACGCTGAATTATACTTAGCCATTAGCTGATAAAGATAGTACTATTAAGAGTTACTTGTCTCTAGGGGTGCTTCAACAATGGTTTTAATACGCTGAACTTCTAGCAGATGTAGTCTTCGAGAGTCAGTTTTTAATACTTTAAACTGAAAATCATGAAGATTAATTTCACTCATTTGCTCAGGCAGATAGCTAAACCCTGAAATAACTAATCCTGCAACAGTATCATAATCTTCACTTTTTATAGTAGTTTCAAAGAATTCATTAAACTCATTCAAGGTTGTGTTAGCTTGAAGTAAGTAACGACCATCACCATAATCAATAATGTTATCCTCTTCCTTGTCATGCTCATCTTCAATTTC
The DNA here is from genome assembly GCA_029936515.1 of Candidatus Thioglobus sp. Classification (GTDB taxonomy): domain Bacteria; phylum Pseudomonadota; class Gammaproteobacteria; order PS1; family Pseudothioglobaceae; genus Pseudothioglobus. Next base: position 3,601 of record JAPYSK010000032.1, on the reverse strand, counting down.
TCCAACAATTTGTTCAATAACATCTTCTAGAGTAACTAAGCCGGCTATCTCGCCATATTCATCAAGTACTATTGCCATATGAGACTTATTTTGCTGGAATTCTCTAAGTAATACTCCTAATGGCTTACTTTCAGGAACAGAAAGAGCAACTCTAAGATACTCTCTATAATTAAACTCATCTTTATTATCTCCAGCAAAATGCGCAAGCAAATCTTTTGCTAATACAATACCTAAAATAGAGTCCTGCTCAATATTATGAATAGGGAAACGGGAATGGTATGAGCTGACCATGACTTTCAATAATTCACTTGTAGAGGCTTCTGAGCTAATCATAGTCATCTTCGATCTAGGCACCATAACATCTCGCACCCTTAGGCTTTCGACTTGCATTACACCATCTATCACAGACCTACTATACGGGTCAATTACTAAATTGTGCTCTGCCTCATCCAAGGCCTGCATTAATTTTGCTTTAGGTTTTAAAGTTTGTTGGAAAAACTTATTGAATAGATTTTTTAATAATGATGGACTCGGAGGTTTTTCTTCGGTCATTTAATTTAACTTTATATTATGAGCTATCGATTTTACCTTAATTTAGGTTTTTTTATTACCTCGCATTGCTTTTCCCTCAGCCGCACGCTCTTTTCGAACCTGTTTTGGGTCAGCAATTAGAGGTCGATATATTTCAACTCGGTCCTTTTCACGAAGCACAGTATCAAGGGTTGAAAATTTAGAAAAAATACCAACCCTATCCTTGGTAAGGTCTATCTGCTCAAAAGAATCAAGAATTCCAGAGGCTTCGATAGCCTCCTTAAGAGTAGTACCTTTTTCAACTTCTAAACTGACTAAACTTTGCTTATCTGGAAGTGCATAAGCTACTTCAACGATCATAAATATCACTCATTGTTTGTGCATCATTAAAATCAAGCATTCCCTCATAAATAGCTCTACCAGTTATAGCACCAATTATACCGTGATGAGCATTTTTTAGAAGTGCAGCAATATCATCAAGATTTGTTATGCCTCCAGATGCTATTATTGGAATTGTGGTTTCTTTTGCAAGATTTGCGGTCGCCTCAACATTCACACCCTGCATCATCCCATCCCTTGCAATATCAGTATAGATAATTGAACTCACGCCATCCTGTTCATATTTTTTTGACAATTCGACTACATTGATATCTGTTTGCTTTACCCATCCATCTGTAGCTACAAGTCCATTATTGGCATCTAAACCAACAACAATTCTGCCTGGAAACTCTCTACATAACTCTGAAACAAATTCAGGATGTGTTACAGCCATAGTACCAATAATAAGATAACTTACACCTGCCTCAATATATGTATTAGCAATCTTAATGTCACGAATTCCTCCACCAATCTGAACTGGCAGATCTGGGAAAGTTTTGGTTATCTCGTTAACGCACTCAGCATTAACTGGTTTACCTTCAAATGCGCCATTTAGGTCAACTAAATGGAGCCTTCTTGCGCCCTCACCAACCCATTTAGTAGCCATTTCACAGGGGTCATCAGAAAAAACTGTTGTATCCTCCATTACTCCTCGCCTGAGGCGAACACATTGGCCATCTTTTAAATCAATTGCAGGAATTATAAGCATCAAATTTGATAATTTAAGTAGATTAACTGAGTTAAGCTTAATATTATAGGCAATTAAGTGATCTTTAAGGCCTCTTTCACTTCTAAAGAAAGTAGTATAAGTATTAAATTAAAATAGAAAAAGTTACACTGATTGAAGCTCTTCAAGACTCCAGCGGGGCTTAATCGAAATTTCATAGTGATCATTTCTTTGCCCTGAAAGAAAACGATAGTGGCCAGCAAGTGCAATCATAGCGCCATTATCAGTACAAAACTCATGTGCTGGATAATAAACATCCACATTCAGTTTTTTTGCCATAGCATTTAAAGTTGATCTGAGTGATAAATTAGCACTAACCCCTCCAGCTACAACTAAGGTTTTTAAATCAGTCTGTTCAAGAGCACGCCTACATTTAATGGTCAAGGTTTCAGTAGCAGCAACTTCAAAAGCTTTTGCAATATTTGCTTTTTCTTTTGGAAAATTAATATAGGTATTTCGGGCAAATGTCTTTAGTCCACTAAAACTAAAATCAAGACCTGGCCTATCAGTCATTGGCCTTGGAAAATTAAATCGACCTTCAACCCCTTTATTTGCTAATTTTGCTAAAGCAGGACCACCTGGATAGCCCAATCCAAGAATTTTTGCTGTTTTATCAAAGGCTTCACCTACTGCATCATCTAGGGATTGGCCCAGTATCCTATATTCACCTATTCTAGTAACCTCTACAAGTAAGGTGTGCCCACCAGAAACAAGAAGAGCTATGAATGGAAATTGAGGTTTCTCTGACTGCAGAAGAGGTGCCAAGAGGTGCCCCTCCATATGATGAACTCCTAATGCAGGAATTCCTAGCCCCCATGCCAGACTTTGAGCAATTGAACCACCAACCAGTAATGCACCTGATAAGCCAGGACCTGCAGTATAAGCAATGCCAGTTAAATCTTCTAATCTAATATTGCTATCAACTAGCGCCTCCTTAATCAATGGTAGGGCTCTTTGGATATGATCTCGAGAAGCTAGCTCAGGAACTACACCACCATATTCAGCATGCAATTCAATTTGTGAAAAAAGTTTATGAGATATAAGGCCATCTTCACTGCTATAGATGCCCACTCCTGTTTCGTCGCAAGAAGATTCAATGCCTAATGTAATAAGCCTTTGATTAGCCACCTACCGTTTCACCTAAATAAACTTTTTTGACTTCTTCATTTGCCAAAATAGCCTCCTTGCCACCTTTTGCAATTATCTTACCATCATGTAAAACATAAGAATGATTACAAGTATCAAGCATTTCTCGATAATTATGATCTGTAATTAAAATACCAATTCCTTTATCTCTTAGCTGGTATATGATTTTTTGAAGATCGCCGACTGATATAGGGTCAATTCCTGCAAAGGGCTCATCTAGTAAAATAAACTTTGGATCCATTGCTAGCGCTCTAGCGATCTCTACTCTTCTTCGCTCTCCGCCTGACAATGTAATACCTTTGATGTGACGAACATGTTCAACCTTAAACTCTAATAAAAGCTCCTCAAGTCGATCCTTTCTTAACTTTACAGGAACTAACTTGTTCATTTCTAGAACCGCCATAATGTTATCTTCAACGCTCAATTTTCGAAAAATTGATGGCTCTTGAGGAAGATATCCAAGACCTAGATTAGCTCGCTTATGCATAGGCATATGCCCTATACTTTTATTGTTAAGAATCACCTCTCCCTTATTAGATCTAACTAGACCACATGTAATATAAAAGCAGGTAGTCTTGCCAGCTCCATTCGGACCCAACAAGCCAACAATTTCACCGCCTTTAACTGAAAATGAGACGTCATTTACAACTTCTCGCCTGGCATATTTCTTGTAAATATTTTTAACTTCTAATATTTGGTCAGACATTCGATTTGATCTTTAATATGGTGAAACTATCTTACCCTAAATGAATTCTATATGCTTGGAGCTATAGAGCTCTTTAACGCCGTTTTGTGTTAACACCTGAAGTGCTCCTTGTT
>JAPYSK010000081.1 GCA_029936515.1 Candidatus Thioglobus sp. | reverse complement strand
AAATCACCAAACATTGATTGTTTCCAACCACCAAAACTATGCTGTGCAGCTGGGACGGGCAATGGCACATTGATACCAACCATGCCGACTTTTATTTGGTCGCTAAAATACCTCGCTGCTTCTCCATCTCGGGTGAAAATACAAGTTCCGTTACCGTATTCGTGTTCGTCAATTAAATCTATTGCTTGTTGCATAGTTTCTACTCTCACAACTTGCAATACTGGCCCAAATATTTCGTTCTTATAAGACTCCATTGAAGCTTTTACATTATCTATAAGTGTGCCACCAACGTAAAAGCCATTTTCGCAACCTTTCACAGTAACACTCCGCCCATCCACAACAATATCTGCACCTTGAGCTTCTGCACTGGTTATATATTTTTTAACTTTTTTCATATGATCTTTAGTTATAAGCGGTCCAAAATCATTTTTACTATTATCAAAATTACCTACCTTAAGATCATGCATCTTAGATTTTAAGCCAGCAATTAAATTATCTGCTGTCTCTGAACCAACTGCGACTGCAACAGAAATTGCCATACACCGTTCACCGCTAGAGCCAAATGCAGCACCTATTAAAGCATTCACTGTATTCTCCATTTCTGCATCTTGCATAACAATAGCATGATTTTTAGCTCCTCCGAGAGCTTGACACCTCTTATCATTCTCAGAAGCAGTTTTGTAAATATATTTTGCAATAGCGGTTGATCCAACAAAACTTACAGCTTGCACTCTTTCATCTTTGAGTAAAGTATCTACTGCTTCCTTGCCTCCATTAACCACATTTAGAACCCCTTTTGGTAAACCCGCTTCATTTAATAATTGAGCTACGAATAATGCTGCGGAAGGATCCCTTTCTGATGGTTTTAATACAAAACAATTGCCACAGACTATTGCCATTGGATACATCCATAATGGCACCATTACAGGAAAATTAAAGGGAGTAATCCCCGCAACAACTCCCAAAGGTTGAAACTCACTCCATGAATCAATATTGGTTGAAATATTTTTACTGTGTTCTCCTTTTAGTAGTTCTGGCGCATAGCAAGCATATTCAACATTCTCTATACCTCGAGTGATTTCACCAAGCGCGTCGTGAGCGATTTTTCCATGCTCTTCTCCAATTAATTGTGCTATTTTATTAATATTTTTCTCTAACAATTCTTTAAAACGAAACATAATTCTAGCGCGTTTAAGTGGCGGTGTTGCTCGCCATGCTGGAAAAGCTTCCTGAGCAGCAGTTATAGCTTTTTCAACAGTGTTTTTTGAAGCGACTTCTACTTGCTTGCTAACCTCTCCAGTAGATGGATTAAATACATCTTGAGTAGGATCCCCCATTGATACAAGTTCACCATTAATAAGGTGTTCTACTAATTTCATTCCTTCTTTCTCCTTTATTGTAATTCTTTAATCGAGTCAGATATTGCACCAACAACATCCTTTATTTCTTGTTCGGATACGATAAATGGCAGGCCTAATTGAATAGTATCTCCACCATATCGCACATAAAAACCTTTATCCCAACATTTCATTGCTATTTGGTAAGGTCGTAATGCAGGCTGATCTTTAACAGCCTCAATAGTAATTGCACCAGCCAATCCATAATTACGAATATCCGCAACATATTGCAAACCTTTAAGGCTATGTAGTTCTTGTTCAAATATTGGGCTCATTTTTTGCACTCGCTCTACCAAATTATCATTCTGTAATATATCTAAACTTGCAATCGATGCAGCACAAGCAACCGGGTGCGCAGAATATGTATAACCATGGAATAATTCAACCATATAATTTGGTGCTTTCGTATCCATAAAAGTTTCATAAATATTTTTGTTAACCACTACGCCACCTAGCGGTTGACTGCCATTACTAACTTGTTTTGCAAAAGTCATTATATCTGGAATAACACCAAATGCTTCAGCCCCTGTCTTCGCGCCCATGCGGCCAAAAGCGGTTATCACTTCATCAAAGATTAATAAAATATCATTAGAATCACAGATTTTACGTAGCCTATTAAGATAACCTATAGGAGGTGGTATTACTCCTCCAGAACCCGCCATTGGTTCTACAATTACTGCAGCAATATTTGAAGCCCCATGCAATGCTATTTTATTTAATAATTCATCGGCTAAATGGTCTCCAACTTGAGGTTGTCCTTTGCTAAATAAGTTTACTGGTAACAAGGTGGTTGCTAAATGATCAGCTTCAATACCTTGTCCAAACATCTCTCTATTTGGACCAATACCACCAACACTGATCCCCCCAAAATTAACTCCATGATAGCCCTTTATTCTTCCAATCAAACGAGTTTTACCAACCTTTCCCTTATGCCTCCAGTAAGCTCGAGCAATTTTAAGGGCACTATCTACCGCCTCTGAGCCGGAACATGTAAAAAAAACACGGTCTAGATCTTTTGGAGTAAGTTCAATAATTCTATTTGCTAATTCAAACGATTTGTCATGTCCAAATTGAAATGCTGGGGAGTAATCTAGGGTGGCAATTTGTTTACTTACCGCTTCCACGATTTCAGGACGTGAATGGCCAGCTCCACAAGTCCATAGCCCTGAAAGACCGTCAAATATTTTCCTGCCTTTATCGTCTATATAATAGCTATCTTTAGCCGAGACCATTATGCGTGGATTTGCTTTAAATTCTCTATTTGAGGTAAATGGCATCCAGTGTGCATCATAATATTTAGGATTATTTTTTATCATTTTTCAC
>JAPYSK010000031.1:8947-15946 GCA_029936515.1 Candidatus Thioglobus sp. | reverse complement strand
ATGTCGGCTTAGAGCGAAATTATACAGTAAAGGATTTTTTTTCAGCAATATTTTATAACCCCAAAAAAGGATTATTTTTTCCGTTGTTTTATGGCTAAACGGATACCTATAATTGCAAGAACGAGCGCCATCAAAAACCACTGAATTGCATAACCTATATGTTTTTCAATGCTGCCAGTATAAGGCTCCCACTTCCTAACAAATCCGTCCTTAGAGTCAGCGTCAAGCAACCCAATTACATCTGAAAAATCAAGCTCGGCAATAACGCCCATTTGTTTTAAGTCTAGAGCTTGCAACAACACCGGAAATTCACGACCAATCTCACTTGCCTTAAGCTCCATGCGCTTAATTGGTTTTGATATTTGAATCTTAATCTCTCTTTCACCTCGGTCGATAAATATATCTGCTAATTTATCTCTTCTGCCATTCCAAGGGATAAAGCCTCTGTTTATCAAAATAGCTTTTGATTGCTCGTTCAATGCAAAGGGAGTGAGAACATAATAGCCTGAAGCTTGATCAACAATCTGGTTGTCATAAATAAACTGCTTATCGTTTAGGTACTTACCTTGCAGTCGAACCTCATAATATTCTTTATCTTGAAGATTATCTACTGAGACTATAAGCTCAACAGCTCCTGAATTCGCCTTTTTAATTGCGGCTTCAATTGAGCGCTTCTCATCAGCACGATCTAACTGCCAAAAACCAAGAGAAACTAAAAATGCACAGGTGGTGGCTATAAGGAGCGAGGGAATAATAAAACGAAGACCCATTACTGTGTGGGTAGAATATTGTTCGGCTCAATCCATCCCATGAAGCTAGCAAACATTAGCAAAAGAAATAGAAACACCGACAAACTAACACGCACTCTTAACGCTTTAAACATTTTATCAGAACCCTCTCTTCCACCCCTTAGCATACCAATAACGGCTGAACCCAAACTAAAAAAGATTACAATAATGATAGCTATTACAACAAAGTCCATGATTTTCTCAGGTTAGATAAAAAAAAGACCCCATCGAAGGGGCCTTTTATAAACCGCTTATTAATTATTATAGCCAGTAAACAAAGATAAATAACCCTAGCCATACTACGTCAACAAAGTGCCAGTACCAAGCAACACCTTCAAAAGCAAAATGATTATCAGCGTTAAAGTGGCCTTTTTGGATGCGATATAAAATTACCGTCAGCATAATTACCCCAACCGTAACATGGAAGCCATGGAAGCCTGTCAATAAATAAAAGGTTGATCCATAGATGCCCGATGTGAGTTTTAAGCCATCATGATAAGCGTGGCCGTATTCGGTAATCTGAAAGCCTAAAAATAAAACACCCAAAGCGATTGTTGCTATCATCCAGGCAACCAATGCATTTCTGTGTCCAGATCTTAAAGCATGATGAGCATATGTAATGGTAACGCCCGAAGACAAAAGAAGAGCGGTGTTAAGTGCAGGCAATCCCCAGGCATCAACTAACTTAAAATTTGTTGAGAACATGGTGCCGTTTTGCCCAACCTCTCCAGGTGTACTTATTAGAGGCCAAGTCGCTTTAAAGCCTTCCCAAAGCTCAGGAGTAAATACATTATTATCTGCACCAGCCAACCACGGAACACTTAGCGTTCTTGCATATAACAAGGCACCAAAGAATGCTGCGAAAAACATTACCTCAGAAAAAATAAACCAGCTCATGCCCCATCGAAATGACCTATCAACCTGCTTATTATAAGTGCCACTAATACTTTCGTTGACCACAGTTCCAATCCATCCAAACAACATAAATGCAACTATTGAAAAGCCCAACAACATCACTGGCCACCCCCAACCTACCTGGTGCATGTGATTAGCAAAACCAACAAACAGTGTTGAAATACCAATAGAGCCTATGATTGGCCAGTAGGTTCCATGAGGGACATAATATTTTTCGTTGCTCATTTTTCTTCCTCTCTTTAACTATCTAACTTATAAAAATTATATGACAAACTAACGTCTTTAATTCGTTCTTTCATCTCTGGCTCAATTACAAATCGAAGTGTCATTTCAACCTCTTCATTAGGTTTAAACCCTTGCTTAATAAAACAAAAACACTCTAACTTCTTAAAATAAAGAGCTGCATCTGTGGGTGCTACACTTGGGATAGCTTGTCCATAAATCATCTCATCAGTCGTATTTTTTGCTATGTAACTCGTCGTATAAAACTTACCTGGTACAACCTCCATAGAGTTAACCTTAGGTGCGAACTGAACTGGAAACCCAGGACTAGTAGACGCAAAAAAACTTACACTAACAATACGCTCTTCGTTTACCTCATACGGCTGCTCAGTTTCTACAGTCCCCGTTTTTCCATTAAAGCCGGTGATATCACACAATACCTCATAAAGAGGGGGCATTACAAACACGGCAAAAAGAAGCATCAATATGGGCGCTGAGACCAGCGTTATCCAAAACCTTTTTGTAATTTTTTTTCTTTCCATATCAACCGTTAAGCAAAATGGTCGCTACATATACTCCTATTGCAATAGCGCCAACTATTAAAGCAGTTGTAATGGCGCCTTTGTTGTTTTTATTATCTGCCATCAGCTATGCTGAGACTCTGCCAAAATTTCAGCTCTTGTTGGTGGTTCACCAAAGCTATGGTAAGCAGCTGGCGAAGACAAAGTCCACTCAAGCCCCTTAGCGCTATACCATGGACGTGCTTCTGCAGGCTTGCCGTTACGGATACAGTCAACCACAATATAGGTAAACAACAAAAATGACAGGCCAAAAGAGAATGCACCAATTGAAGAAATATAATTAAAGTCAGCAAACTGCAGGGCATAGTCAGGGATACGACGAGGCATTCCCGCTAAACCTAAAAAGTGCTGAGGGAAAAACACTACATTTACAGAAATCAATGACCACCAAAAGTGAACTTTTCCAAGCGTCTCGTTATACATTTTTCCTGTCCACTTCGGAAGCCAGTAAAACACCGCCGCAATAATTCCCCACAAGGCGCCTGTTACAAGAACATAGTGAAAGTGTGCGACTACGAAATAGGTATCGTGATATTGAATATCCGCTGGCGCGATACCAAGCATTAAGCCTGAGAAGCCACCAATAGTAAACAAGAAAACAAACGATAGCGCCCAAAGCATAGGAGTCTCAAAAGTCAAAGAACCCTTCCACATAGTTGCCACCCAGTTAAACACCTTTACACCAGTAGGCACAGCAATTAACATAGTTGCATACATAAAGTAAAGCTCACCCGCTACCGGCATTCCTGTTAGAAACATATGGTGCGCCCACACAATATAAGACAAGAAAGCAATCGAAGCGGTTGCGTAAACCATCGACGAGTAGCCGAAAAGAGGCTTCCGAGCAAACGTTGGAATGATATGAGAAACAATACCAAAGGCAGGCAAAATCATAATATATACCTCTGGGTGCCCAAAGAACCAAAAAATATGCTGGAACATTACTGGGTCTCCACCGCCTGTAGCATCAAAAAAGGCGGTACCAAAGTTTCGATCAGTAAGCATCATTGTAACGGCTCCTGCTAAAACAGGCATTGCACCAATTAACAAAAATGATGTAATTAGCCAAGTCCATACAAACAAAGGCATGTCCATTAATCTCATTTCTGGAGCTTTCATATTAAGAACAGTGGCAATAATATTTATCGATCCCATGATTGATGAAAAGCCTAGCAAGTGAATAGCAAAGATAAAGAAGTCTGTTGAGTCAGGAGCAAAGGTAGTTGAGAGTGGTGCGTAGAATGTCCAACCAAATGCCGGCGCACCGCCTTCCATAAAAAACGTACTAATAAGAATTGCACCTGCAAATGGCAAGATCCAAAAACTCCAGTTATTCATTCTAGGTAAGGCCATATCAGGTGCCCCAACCATCATAGGAATTAACCAGTTTGCAAGTCCAACAAAGGCAGGCATAATAGCGCCAAAAACCATAATAAGACCGTGCATCGTTGTTAGTTGGTTAAAAAATTGTGGCTCAAACAATTGTAGACCGGGCTGTAAAAGCTCTGCGCGAATGCCCATAGCCAAAGCGCCACCTATAAGAAGCATTAAAAAAGAAAACCATAAATAGAGCGTGCCAATATCTTTGTGGTTGGTTGTTTTAATCCATCTTAAAAGTCCTTTTTCTGGGCCGTGATGGTGTTCGTCGTGTGCTGCTGCCGTTGTAGTTGAGCTCATGTGTTTCTCCTTAAATTAACGTGCAGATGTAACATCTGATGGTTGAACAACTGATCCATTGTTACCAAAAGATCTTCTTTCGTAGGTAATAACTGAAGCCAAGTCAGAGTCACTTAGCATTTTGAATGAAGGCATTCCTCCATTACCATTAATAACAATGTTAAGGTGATCTGCAGCTGGGCCATTTGTCACAATTGACCCTTTCATTGCAGGGAAGACGCCAGGAATACCAGAGCCGTCTTTTTGGTGACAACCTGAACAGTTTGCGTTATAGATAGTTTCACCTTTAGCAACAAGATCATCTTCAGTCCAAACCATGGTAGCGCTTGCGACCTCAGCTACCTTATCTGCCTGCATGCTTTCGACCCACTCAGCATAGTCAGCCTTAGAAACAACATCAACAACAATTGGCATAAATCCATGGTCTTTTCCGCAGAGCTCAGCACACTGACCTCTGTATGTTCCAATTTCTGTTGGCCTTGCCCATGCATCATTAATAAAGCCTGGATTAGCGTCCTGCTTAACTGCAAATGCAGGTACCCACCAGTTATGTATTACATCAGATGAGGTAATCAAAAAGCGAATTGTAGTGTCGACCGGAACCACTAGACGCTTGTCAACAGAAAGAAGATAGGTATCGTCGTCATTAACTGCTTCACGCTTCTCTGGTGTTGAATAAATAACATCTCTAGAAGACTGAGCTAGATTGGAAACAAAACTTATTCCTTCCTCAGGGTAGTCGTATTGCCACTTCCACTGCATTCCGGTTACTTTAACTGTCATGTCGGCCTTGTCCAAAACTTCTATATCTATAAGCGTCTTAGATGCTGGAATTGCCATTGCAATTAAGATCAAGATTGGTATGCCCGTCCAAAGAAATTCAACAGTAGTGCTCTCATGAAAATGAGCTGCTTTAGCGCCCTTGGATTTTCTGTGTGCAATAATTGAAAAAAACATTGCGCCAAAAACAACAACACCAATTGCAACACATACCCAAAACACCATCATATGAAGGCCATAAATATCCTTACTGATATCTGTAATTCCTTGGGTCATATTAAGCGTATATTCTGCCAATACAGATTTAGAGCTTAGTAAGGCAGTGATTGCGCCAGCAAGAGTCAACAATAGTTTCATAGATTCTCCGAATTTAATATTTCTTTAAGGACTAACTAAAAAAATAACCACAATTAAAAAAAGGGTATTATATACAACATTATTAAAAAGTACAGAAATGTCTAACATAGCATTTCTACTTCGTTCAAAAAATGCTATCAAATGATACCTGTTTATGGCTTTTTTACCAAGCAAAAATTCACCTTTATTCTCAATATTAATTGAACTTTATTCATCAACGCTTTGATATCAATAAAAAAATAAAGCAATAGTCGTTGAAATTTAACAACAGAGTCCCATATACACCTTTGTTGTTTGTTATATTTAGCACAATATTTTCCCATCAATTAACTTGCTTCATTAAAATACCTAGCTGCTAAACCAATGAATGACTATGTACACAAAAACACTTAACCTTTCACTAATATTGGCGCTTATAGTTGTCGTGCTTGGTGCATATACTCGTCTTGCAGATGCCGGACTAGGTTGTCCAGATTGGCCTGGCTGTTATGGCCAGTTGCTTGTTCCAGATGTTGTATCAGGCGAGTATGAAAGGCCTCTTGATACAGCAAAGGCCTGGAAAGAGATGACCCATCGATATGCAGCATCTACACTTGGTCTTTCAATAATAGTGATATTTTTGTTTGCAGCGTTTCGCAAAACTGAAAGAGCTCAGTCAATAAAGCTCCCAGCCTTTCTGCTTTTACTGGTAGGCCTTCAGGGAGCGCTTGGAATGTGGACGGTGACAGAACAAGTCCACCCTGGAATTGTTACGACGCACTTATTAGGTGGCTTTTCAACAACGGCTTTAGTTTTTTGGTTGCTATTAAATCAGCGCACTCCGATGCAATTGAATCAACATGTTTTAAAACGTCACAAAATAATGCTTGTTTCCGTTGTCGCCCTTTTAGTGTTCCAAATTTTTCTAGGTGGGTGGACAAGTACAAACTATGCGGCCCTATCATGTGGTGAATATTTTCCAACCTGTTTAGGCCAGATATGGCCTGATGATATGGATTTTAAAAATGCATATTTTTGGGGACCTCTTGGCATAGATTACGAGTTTGGTGTTTTGGAAAATCAAACCAGAAGTGCTATTCAAATGGTTCACAGGATTGGCGCGTTGGTTGTTACGGCGGCTATAATTGCATTGACTTTTTCTTTTAAAAATTACACGATTCTTAAAAACAACCTTTTTCTAATGCTTATTCTTTTAGCAGCGCAGGTTGCTCTAGGGGTCATCAATGTTGTTATGTCATTGCCAATGTTTGCCGCTGTGATGCACAACGCAATTGCGCTAGGCCTCTTGCTAAGTCTCATAAGCTTGGCTCACAAGGTATTTAAAAATCCATTGACTGCCCAATGACTTTATTAACAATTCAAAGCAACCTAATATGAACAAATCAACTCTGCTCTCTTCACTGCTTTTAATCATTCTTATTGGAGTTGCTGCTTTTTTTTATTTTAGTGGAAAGCCAAGTATTGACGAACTAAAAAATTCCGTCGCTCCTACCGCATCACTATACCCACAAGCAAAATCTGTTTCCGATAAGCTAAACTTTATAAATGATAGATCCGATGCTGTTCATTTATCTGACCTGACTCAAGGCAAGTGGGCTTTATTATATTTTGGATATACCTCATGTCCGGATATATGCCCAATTGACCTCTCAAAAATTAATCTTACTTATCAGATGATG
>JAPYSK010000031.1:0-8847 GCA_029936515.1 Candidatus Thioglobus sp. | reverse complement strand
TCCGGATATATGCCCAATTGACCTCTCAAAAATTAATCTTACTTATCAGATGATGAACAATAAAGACAGTCTTCAGGTTGTCTTTATTTCTGTTGACCCTAGTCGAGACATTGGAAAGCTTGATAAGTTTGCAAGTGCTTTTAACCCATCTTTTCTCGGCTTAACAGCGCATCAAGATGAGCTGATGTCTATTAGCAGATCTCTAGGAGTTTATCATGAGGTTGTCGAGTCACAAAAATTAGCGCAAGAAGATCATAGTTCCCATGGTGAAAGTGGTGAACACGATCATGAGGATAATGATATGGACTCAGATACGGATTCTCATGAGGGTCAGGATATGGATAGTAGTGACAGCCATACAAGCACCAAAACTGCACACTATGACATTGACCATACTAGCAGCTACCTGCTCTTTAACCCCGATCTTAAGTTAACTGCCTTGTTAACAAGTCCTCATGAGCCTGCCCCTATGGCGAAGGCTATTGATGAAATTATTGAGGCGCTAAGATAAGGCAAGCTTTACTGCAAAAAGTATAGTTCCAATGAAAAGTATTGTCATAATTAGTCCAACAATTATGTATGGCCAGGGGCCGTTTTTCTCAGTAGAATCAAAATCTTTTTCAAGGTTTTTCTTTTTGCCAACACCAATCATGGCTGATGCTACCGCCCGAAAGACTTGCAACATTGCCCTCATAGCTAAATAGAAACTCCAAAGGTCATCAGCAGATAGTGGTCAATTAAAAGAGCCACGAATAAAACCATCAGGTAATTTACAGAGTACTTAAAGGTTTTAAATGCAATCTTTGGGTTATCCGGCTCTAGAAAAATCTTAACAGAGTAGCCTAAGAAAAGAACGCCTAAAGTGGCTGCGGAAATTAGGTAAATAACTCCACTCATTCCAGTTAGATAAGGCAGGAGCGAAACGAGAAGCAATAGCACAGTGTATAAGAGAATTTGTACCCTAGTAAACTCAAGACCGTGGGTAACTGGCAACATAGGCACTTGCGCTTTTTTGTATTCATCTCGCCTATGAATAGCCAAAGCCCAAAAATGTGGTGGTGTCCAAATAAATACGATTAAAAAAAGTAAAAGCGCATATTCGATGCCTTGAGAACCAGCAACCGAGGTCCAACCAAGAACTGGCGGTGCAGCTCCAGCAGCGCCACCAATAACAATGTTTTGTGGCGTTGCATGTTTTAAATACATCGTATAAAAAACCGCATAGCCAATAAGCGACAATAATGTTAAAACAGCGGTCAACACATTAACGAAGAAAAACAGCAAACCAATACCAACAAACCCCAAAAACAAGCCCCAAATAAATGCCTGATTACGAGTTACCTTGCCCTTGGGCAAGGGTCGACGATCCGTTCTTGACATTTGAAGATCAATTTTTTCATCAATAATATGGTTGAAAACTGCTGCAGACATCGCAGACAATGAAATACCAATTGAAGCAACAACTATAAGCATCAAGTTAGGCACATAAGGAACAGCTAAAAGCATGCCAACAACAGCGGTTAGTAAAATAAGCGAAACAACTTTTAATTTACATAGGGCTAATAGATCTTTAATTGAAGGCGAGCTTGTCATTTTTTATCCTATTCTGGAGTACTTTAGAAGACGCTTAAGATCTTTTAAAACAAATTTAATATTAATTTCTTGAGGTTTGTAATAGAGCATAAAGTTGCCTATAGGATCAATTAAATAAATAGCGTTTTCAGGAAACTTAGAGAGGTTGTCGATGAGCCTTTCACTAGTAATTTTTGCTTTGATTAAGTTCTCATCAATGATCTTTGGAGATGATCCATCTTTAATAATAAGCATTCTTTGAATTCGTCGCATATCCATATTTATAAGGGTGCGAATAGTCTTTATATCAGCAACTGCTTTATCACAGACACTGTCGCAGCTGCTCGCAACATAAACGATGGTCCATATGCCATCTAAAGAAGCGCCACCTTCAATTTCAATATCTGAGTTATCAGTGGCGATTACTGGACGGACCAACTCCCCGTAATTAATCGTACTTTTAGTAAAATAGCTTGGGTTTAAATAAAAAAATAGAGTGCCAAGAGCAATAGGCAATATAAATAATCCTAATAACGCCCAAAATTCTTTTTTTACAGTCATTACAGTCCTAGAATCAAAACTGCGTAATGATACGCTGTTGAGTCTCAAAACTCAATATTCTATAGCCTAACTTCAATGCCTCTATCGTGCATTGATTGTTTAGCCTCTCCTATAGTATATTCCCCAAAGTGAAAAATGCTTGCCGCTAAAACTGCATCTGCACCGCCATCTAGCACTCCTTCGGATAAATGCGACAACTTGCCAACGCCTCCAGATGCAATTACAGGAACACAAACTGCATCCGATATTGCTCTAGTAAGGGCAATATCAAACCCATCCTTTGTTCCATCTCTGTCCATTGAGGTTAACAAAATCTCGCCTGCACCTGCGCCTCCCTGGGTCATTTTTATAGCCCACTCAACAGCATCAATCCCCGTTGGTTTGCGCCCCCCATGAGTAAATATTTCCCATTTTGCCGGGTCATTAGAAACTCGTTTAGCATCAATCGCAATAACAATACATTGAGATCCAAAAGTTCTAGAGAGTTCGTTGATCAGTCCAGGATTAAAGATTGCGGCAGAATTAACGGCCACCTTGTCAGCACCAGCCTTTAGCATTGCTCGAACATCCTCAGCTTTACGAATGCCTCCTCCCACAGTCAGCGGAATAAAGACCTGTTCAGCAATTTTCTCAACCATATGTATAGTAGTATCTCGGCCCTCGTGCGACGCTGTAATATCAAGAAAGGTAATCTCATCAGCGCCCTCAATATCGTAACGCTTTGCAACTTCAACGGGGTCGCCTGCGTCTTTAATATCAATAAATTGAACGCCTTTTACAACGCGTCCATCTCGGACATCGAGACATGGAATTATTCTCTTTGCTAGGCTCATATGAAACAATTTTACCGCATAAAGATATCTGTTTTTTAGTAAGCTGGTTTACGCTTATAAGCTAAGTACAATGGCTAGACTTTCCATTAGGCTTTAAGGTGCCCTATAGGTATAATTGCGCTCTATGACTTCAATAAAACAATACCCTTTATGAGCGAAAAAAGCCCGCCAAAACATATAGCTATTATTATGGATGGTAATGGTCGGTGGGCGAAATCAAAACACCTTCCTCGCTCTAGTGGACACCAAAGGGGCGTTCAAAGTGTTCGAAAAATTGTCAAGCATTGTGCAAAAATAGGTGTTAACACTCTAACCCTCTTTGCATTTAGCAGTGAGAATATGAAACGCTCCGAGGAAGAGGTTGGCTTGCTTTTTAAACTTTTCTTGACTGTCCTTAAAAGTGAAACTAAAAAACTAAAAGACAATAATATTAAACTCAAAATTATTGGCGACCTTTCTGTTTTTACGCCAGAAATTCAATCCTTGGCTGAAGACGCTCAAGAGCAACTTCAAAACAATAATGGATTAAATCTTGTTATCGCTGCCAATTATGGAGGTCAGTGGGACATCGCTGAAGCAGCCAAAAAAATCGCCGAAAAAGTTTCGGTTGATGGGCTGAAGCCTCAAGATATTGACTCCGATTTATTTCATAATTACACAGCTTTAGCTGAATACCCAAGAGTTGATTTATTGATTCGTACTAGTGGCGAAGTAAGGATAAGTAATTTTTTACTCTGGGATATTGCATACAGTGAACTCTATTTTTGCGATACATTGTGGCCTGACTTTGATGAAGAAGAACTTAGCCTTGCCATTGACAGCTTCCATTCGCGTGATCGACGATTTGGTGAAAGAAATGGTAATACATAATGCTGCTTAAGAGACTACTAACTACTGCACTTCTAGGCCCCCTTGTTATTATAGGAGTCTTAACTTTAAATCAAAACCAGTTTGCAGGAGCTCTTATCGTGCTTCTTATAATTGCTTCGTGGGAATTCTGTAGCCTTATAAAAGTAAAATCTATAACTGGAAAAGCTGCATTCATCTTGTTAGCTATTGCTACAACTTATGTTTTACAGAAGGAGCCTTCAGCCCTGATGCCGGTTTTAATTGCCTCGGCGCTTTGGTGGATTATTGCATTATATTGGATTTTTAGTTTTCCAAAACATAGCCACTATTTAAATAATAGCTTATCTATAAAACTAGTTAATGGGTTGTTTTTCTTAGTTCCAATGGCTTTAGCACTAATTACACTTCATAAAAACAATAGCTCGCTAGTTTTGCTACTCCTTGCTCTCATATGGGCGGCAGATATTGGGGCTTATTTCACTGGCAGGACTTTTGGGAAGAATAAGCTTTGCCCTACTGTTAGTCCTGGAAAAACCATTGAAGGGGCTTTAGGTGGGGTTATTTTATCTCTTGTAGTTGGAGCTTTATATGTTTTGATGACAACCGACAAGCCCACTCTTGAAATTTACTTTAACTTCGGAGTTTTATCACTCATTGTTTCTTTGGTCTCGATTCTTGGTGATTTATTCGAAAGCATACTTAAGCGCTTAGCAGATGTAAAGGATAGCGGGAAAATTCTTCCTGGGCATGGTGGGCTTCTTGACAGAATAGACAGCCTAACCTGTGCAGCACCAATCTTTTTTCTTTTGTTTAGCTTTTTAATATGAAGAAAGTTTCTATATTAGGCGCAACTGGCTCGATCGGCCTCAATACACTTGAGGTCATTTCACGTCATCCAGATAAATACACAGTCTTTGCCTTAAGTGCACAAAAAAGTTGGAAAAAAATGCTGCTACTTTGCAAAACACATATGCCAACTTATGCTGTACTAATTGATCCTGATGCTGCTGAAAGTTTACGAAAAACAGCGCCCGAAGGGGTGACCGTTTTGTCTGGTGAGAATGCGCTCATAGAAATAGCCTCTCATAAAGAGGTTGATTACGTCATGGCTGCAGTTGTTGGCAGCGCAGGAATGGCGTCTACTTTAGCAGCAGTAGATACTGGCAAAAGAGTTATGTTGGCTAACAAAGAGTCATTAGTCCTAGCAGGTGATTTACTAATAAATGCTACTAAAAAATCTGGTGCCGAGTTAATTCCAGTAGACTCTGAGCATAGTGCAATCTTCCAATGCCTACAAGGAGGAATTGATGGACTCAAAAAAATACAGCTAACTGCTTCAGGCGGCCCATTTCTTAAAACGCCTATTCATGAACTTAAGCATGTCACCCCAGAGCAGGCATGCCAACACCCTAACTGGACAATGGGGAAAAAAATTTCAGTTGACTCTGCAACAATGATGAATAAAGGGCTTGAGGTTATTGAGGCAAACTTTCTTTTTGGATTAAGCTCAAATCAAATTGAGGTGGTTATTCACCCTCAAAGCATTATTCATTCCTTCGTTTATTTTAATGATGGAAGTGTTTTGTCTCAGCTAGGCCTGCCAGACATGAGAAGCGCAATATCATATGCGCTTTCTTACCCTGAACGACAAGATTCCGGAGTAGGAGATCTAGATCTAACCAAACAAAAGCCGCTCGAGTTTATACTGCCTAATATGTCCGTCTTTAGCTGTTTAGGTCTTGCCTATGAGGCCCTAAAACAAGGAAAAAATGCTCCTGGCACACTTAATGCAGCTAATGAGGTTGCCGTTGAAGCCTTTCTTGGAAACAAAATTGGCTTTCTTGATATTAGCAAAACCATAGAAAAAACGCTTTTGGATGTTCCTGTATCAAATGTTGACACACTGGCAAGAGTTGTGGAAAATGACCAACTTTCTCGTCAAATAGCAAGATCTGTTATTGAATCAAGTGCTTAATAATAAACTACTATTCTTGTGTAAGCCTTTTTTGCTTGCATTTTTATTACTGTGCTCTTTCTTGGCCTTACCAGCTATGGCAGATGGGAAGCATGACTTGAACTTTAAAGTATCACGAGGGGATACTTTTTATAAGTTCTTCTTTAGTGCTGGCCTTTCTGGAAATCTTTTAACAAAGCTAATGACTTCTAGCAAAACAGCCCAGAGACTAAATAATATTTTTCCTGGTGACAAGTTTAGGATAACTCTTGATGACAACCACGATCTAGAAAAAATAATATTTAGTCCAATTAATTCAATCCCTCTATCTATAACGTATGAAAATAAAAAATTTCGTTTCGATAGGATTAATGCTCAGCCCACTGGAGGCTTTACACACACATTAATAACGATTAATAAGTCTCTTAACTATGATGCCAAAAAAGCTGGCATTGAAGCCGAAGTTACAAAGATGATGGTGGATAACTTTTCATGGGAAATTGACTTCAGTAGAGACTTAAGAAGGGGAGACAAATTTATTCTTTCGTGGGATGGAGAAAAAACACCTTGCTCTATGATTTATGTTGGTGGAAAAAGAACCATTGCACTATTTGCTTACACAAATTCTCTTGATGAAAAAAAATACTTTACCTCCAAAGGCGCCACTCTTAACGACACGTTTGGCTTTGCTCCTGCCAAATATGATCGAATTAGCTCAGGATTTCAAAAAAGCCGCTACCACCCAACCCTTAGAGTTTATCGCTCTCATAGGGGAACCGACTTTGCCTCCCCCTCAGGCACTCCGGTTCACGCCACCGCAAAAGGCATTGTCAAATATACAGCTACATTAACAGGCTATGGAAATGTGGTTTACTTAAAGCATGGCTCAGAATATTTAACTGTTTATGCACACCTATCAAAGTTTGCAAAGGGCCTAAAGTCTGGAGACAAGGTCTCAAAAGGACAATTGATCGGGTATGTTGGAAGCACGGGCCAATCAACTGGGCCACATCTACATTATGAGCTTCGAATTAACGGAGTTCACAAAGACGCCGAAAAAGTGAAGCCACCCAAACAGTCGTTTGTACCAAGCAACAAAATGTCAGAATTTCAAGCTCGAGCAAAACAAGTACTCATAGACTTAGGCATATAGTAAGACTTTTCAGGGTCATGCCTTTTAACAAGGTCACATCACCAATACATTCGATTAAAATAAAAACTTTATACTATTTAGGGTAGAGATGCAGTCTCTTGTGAAGGCCAATTTAAGCTTGCCACTTCTTCATCGAGGCAAGGTCAGGGATATTTTCGATATCGACGAAAACTACATGTTGATTGTAACAACCGACCGTCTTTCTGCTTTTGACGTTGTTTTTGATCAGCCTATCCCAGATAAAGGGAAAATTCTTACTTCCATAGCAAACTACTGGTTTAATAAAACAAATCACATTATTCAAAACCATCTATCTAGCATAGGACTTGAAGATGTTTTATCGAAAGAAGAGGCTGAAGCGCTTCATGGTCGTGCGATTGTCGTTAAGAAGCTTAAACCTATAGCAATTGAGGCTGTAGTTAGAGGTTATTTAATCGGCTCTGGTTGGAAAGAATACAAGGCAACAGGATCTATTTGTGGGATTTCACTTCCACCTCAAATGTGTCTTGCCGAAAAACTCGAGAACCCTCTTTATACGCCCTCTTCAAAAGCGGCGGTTGGGGAGCATGATGCTAACATTTCGTTCAATGAAACTGAGAATATAGTTGGCGGTGAAATTGCCACTCAAATAAAAAAAGTCAGTCTTAGCATATATAATTTTGCCGCCGAACACGCGCTTAATTGTGGCATTATTATTGCTGACACAAAGTTTGAATTTGGCCTAGACTCAGAAAATCAATTAACACTAATGGATGAGATATTAACACCAGACTCTTCAAGATTTTGGTCTTTGGCGGACTATACTCCTGGCATAAGCCCTAATAGCTTTGATAAACAAATTATTAGAGATTACCTAGAAACTCTTAACTGGAATAAGTCGCCACCGGCGCCAATTATTCCTGAGGAAATTATGATTCAAACTGCTGACAAATACCGCAATGTTCAAACAATGCTATGCAATTAAGTGGGCACGTACAAGCAATGGACACCTCTCTCATAGATGGAGATGCCTACTATCAACTCCCAATTGGTGAAGAAAAAATAGATATGAATGCTCTTTTAGGGCAGCGTATTGAGCTGAAATATAATGATGCAATAAATTGTGCTAATTGTGGAAGAAAAACCAAAAAGAGCTGGCAAGGAGGCTACTGTTACCCCTGTTTCATTTCGCTAGCAAGGTGTGATATGTGCATAATGAAGCCTGAGGAATGTCACTTTCACCTAGGCACGTGCAGAGAGCCAGAATGGGGCCTTAGCTACTGTTTTCAACCCACTGTTGTTTATCTCGCAAACACTGCTAAAGCAAAAGTCGGCATCACTAATAAAGAAAGAACTCATAATCGCTGGATTGAGCAGGGTGCGGTTTCTGCACTACCCATACTTGAAGTAAAATCACGCCGAGACTCTGGCACGATTGAGGTCGCCTTAAAGAGCTATATTGCGGATAGAACAAACTGGCGAAACATGTTAAAAAATGAAGTCGAGTTATCAGACCTTCCTTCTTTGAAGGCATCATTACTAAGTGAAATTTCAGACGAAATTGACGAGACTGGCGCCATAAGGCTTCACGACGATGTCGTAAATATCAACTACCCTGTGCTAAAATACCCCACCAAGGTTGTCTCTTTAAACTTTGACAAAACTCCCTCTATTTCAGGCGTTTTGGAGGGCATTAAAGGTCAATATTTATTACTAGACAGTGGTGTACTCAATATAAGAAAGTTTAGCTCCTATCATCTAACGCTCTCTACTTGAATACACTTAATAACTAAGCTAAAAAGAATGAATGAGAATTTTGCAAGAATAGAGCGACTACCAACTTATGTTTTTGCAATCACTAATGAACTAAAAGCAAGGGCTCGCGCTAAGGTAGGTGTATCTCCAGGAATAGGGTTTGGAAATTATGGTGATAAATATGTTCGAAT
>JAPYSK010000080.1 GCA_029936515.1 Candidatus Thioglobus sp. | reverse complement strand
TAATCATCCACGCTAGTGCCTTACCGCCACCACCGCCAGACATGTTTTCAAAAGATGCTGACTCAAGAAGGCCTGACTTAACTAAAGCTTCGCCAGTCCCTCTTGCACAGCCATCCCATCCACCTCCAGCACCACCAGGTACAACAAAATGCAACTTGTCAACTGCAATTGCTGAACTTGAAAGAGCACCAAACATGAACAAGAAGGATACTAATTTTATGAATATTTTTTTCATAATTTATCTCTCCATTATTAATATCTACTCAACATTAAGTAGATAGTTAATTAACAAATATATAAGGAGAACAAAAAATATTTGTTGACTAACAAACCCAATCATAATCTTCGAGCCTTTCAGAAAACTGTCAGAATTTATACTTTTTTAAAAGGTATCGCTTAAATTTAAAGATTAAGATCATAACTTGCATTAAGCCAGTCTTTTACCCATAGAATGGCTGTAGGATCAATTTGAGTAGCAATTTTTTTAAATTGAATTGCCTTTTGGCCTGTTGATTGAGGATAAACCCCTATATAGTTTTCAGAGGTTTCAATAAAATCTATCTGATTAATAATGCCTTCGAATGCCTTTGAATATGCATTAATAATTTCTGGATTGGTATTTTTGTTGATTACAACCATTTTTTGGGCAGAAAAGCCTGCAATGAAAAATGCTTTCCATGCATTCCAGTCATCGCCTGATGGCTCATTGCCATGGACTTCTACATAGACCTCTCTAAAGGTGGGTATATCAGGAAAGTTGGGGTCACGCACAATACTGCCTAGTTTATCTAAAGCACCCCATGTCATGATTGGTACAGCCTCACCTTTGTCCACAAGAGGTGTAACCTTTGCTAAAAATGAAGAAGATGTTTGATAATCAATATTGACATATCCTTGCTCAAACATTAGCCGCCCATCTGCTCTTCCTTTAATACCAAAGATTGGCTCAACATCCATCCCAAGCATACTCCATGCTAAAAGCGGTACAAGATCAAGTCGAGTTGGCCCTTGCGATGCAAAAACATAATTCTTGTTTAAAGCCAACTTTAGGTCTTTTTTCCATAATGCTCCCAAATCTTTTGGTAGATAAGCCACTCCACCTGTAGATGAAGCTAAGAGAACCTCCCAATCATTGTAGTCATACTTAACTCTCGGATCATTCAACAAGAATGGAAATTGAGTGGAACCTGAAGTTGAAAAAATAACTAGACCATCTTTTGGAGCTTGTGAACTAAACCAATTTGCACCTTTTGTAGAGCCAGCTCCAGGCATATTTATTACTTCAACAGTTGGTTTTCCAGGTAAATACTCACTAAGAAGAGGTGCGTAAAAACGCGCCAATACATCTGCCCCACCACCAGCAGAAAACGGAACAACCCATTGAACATTTTTACCGCTCAAATCAATCCCTGCAGCCACATTATTTGAAGAAATAATAGAAAACAAAACAAATAATGCAGAAAAAATAGATTTAAATTGCATGTTATTGAAAAATTTCATTTGGGTTTATCATATACAGACTTAATTAAATTTTCAAATATTTAGTGAAATAATAGATTCATCATAAGAATTTAAACTGTCCGCAAGCTGTCGCGAGGAAAAATCTTCAATTCTGTTGATATAAATTCATTTATACTTTTTTCTATTGGAGGTTTTTTAGAGAAAAAATGCGAATTGTTCTGGTCGAAGACAATCAGATGCTTGCTGAGGGGATACAAAAAGTCCTTTTGGATGAGGGGCATTCCGTTGATTATTTTGTCGATGGTGGCTTAGCTGATCAGCACCTAAAACGTGAAGGGGCTGATTTAGCAATTATTGATATTAATCTTCCCACTCTTGATGGCGTATCTATTACCAAAAATATAAGAACTCGTAAACAACTTTTTCCAATTATTATTCTTACTGCTCGAGGAGCAACAAAAGATAGAGTCATCGGACTTGATGCAGGTGCAGATGATTATTTAGTGAAACCATTCAAAATGGATGAACTAGACGCACGCATAAGGGCTTTATCTCGAAGAAATACTTCGTTACTACCAAATAGTGAAAAAATAGGTAATTTAAAATACAGTAGAAACTCTCGAAGACTTTACTTTAATGATCAGGAATTAACATTAAATAGAAGAGAACTAACTTTGTTTGAAATTTTATTAAACAAAAAAGGTCAGTACATTTCTAAATCGTTTCTTGCAGATACTCAATATGGAGTTGGATCAGATATCAATATGAATGCAATTGAGATAAGTATATCTCGACTAAGAAAAACTCTTGCTAATCACAGCATCCAAATTACAACAGCTCGAGGAATCGGTTATATGATGGATGACAAACTAAAATAATGGATGAAAAGACTCTATCTTTAAGAAGTAGACTTCTTTTTTTAATAATACTGCCACTAGTATTGATTGTATCAGTCGGCACGGTTGCTCTTTATTTTGACTCACAAAAAAAATCACAAGAAATATATGACAATCTTCTTCATACCATCTCACAGGTAATTTTAAGGGATACCGTTCTTAGTGATGGTGACTTATTAACTGAACAACTTCTAGAGACGTTAACAGACTCCTTAAATGATCAAACTTTTTATCAGGTTAGAGATGAAAGCAATACTCTTTTTGTGGGCTACTCTAACCCACCTGTAATACCTAAAGAGTCTGAAATTAAACCTTACCAACCAATTTTTTATGATTCTATTTATCACGATCAGTCAGTCAGGGTAATTTTTTCAAGAGAATTTATTTCTTCTATGGAAATTCCTGGATGGGTTAATATTTACGTTTGGCAAACTCGAATTGGACAGAAAAAATTACTTTATGA
>JAPYSK010000079.1 GCA_029936515.1 Candidatus Thioglobus sp. | reverse complement strand
GCAATCTGTGGAATAAGAACTGTTGCCTTATCTCCGTGAAGTTCAACAATAACCCCTTTCCCATGCCAAGAATTATTTTGTTTTAAGTATAGACACTTAAAATGTTCAATGCTTTGCCGAGTAGCCTTATTAACTTTCGGCATTGCAACATTAATTATCTTAATTCTTTCTTTAAGCTGAGCATCATTTAATGTTGGTAGTTTATTTATAAACCTTATTAATTGCTGATGAACAAGTAAATCTAGATAACGTCTTATGGGGCTGGTTACCCTTACATAAGAAGACAAACCAAGACCTGCATGCAATGATGGTTTAGTCGATATTTTTGATCTCTTAAAACTTCGAGTTGCTTGAAAGGCTTGGGAGAATGTTAAGTTTTCTTTATTGTTCATTGTTTCTTCACTAAAACTGCCAACTTCTTGTGTTAAAAAAGGCATAGAAATTTTGTTTTCAATAGCGAATTTCGCCACCGCTCGACCGGCAATTACCATCATCTCCGCCACAAGCTCTCTACTCGCACTCTCTACTTGTACTTTGATATTAACCTTGTTATCTTTAACCTTAACATCTACATTAGGTAAATCTAACTTGATTGCTCCGTTATCATTTCGAAAAGCTTTATGTGAAGCAGCTATTACACTTAACTTTGATAAAACCTCATTTTCTTTAAGCTCTTTGTCAGCATTCTCATAACTGATCTTTGTAACTTTAATCATACTCTGAGCTATTTTTACATCGCTAATTTGAGAATTAACCATATTAAAACTTACAGAAAGAGCACTCGACTGAGCACTCTGCCCAAGTGAGCACATATCAGATACTTCTGGGGGCAGCATATGAATAATTTGGTCTGGCAAATACAAATTTGATGCTCTCTTTTGAGCATAAATATCCAAATCACTATCAATTTTGACCTGGTTTGCGACATCAGCAATATGAATCCAAATTCGATTACCCTCTATACTAATTGCATCATCAGCATCGCTAGAATCACTATTATCTATTGCGAAACACCTTAAGTGAGTTAAGTCCTCTCTATCGACTTCATTGGATACAACAGCTAACTCTTCATCTCTAAAAATTTTATGTCGCTCAGGATAAGGATTAGTAAATTCAGACCAATACTTTATTTTAAGAAGTAGTTGATGTGCACTTTCTGGCATGTTATCAATTGATAAGGCACTTAAAACCTTAGTATGTTTTGATTGATTAAGTGCAACCTTTTCTATTTCCTTTATCCAGAAAATATCATCATCTTTAAAAATATTATTCTTTAAGTTTTTAACACAGCGCTCTAAACTCTCACCCTCTAAAGCTTTGTCATGTCTTTGCTTTTCAATAATTCTCACTTGCTCATTAGAGCGCAGCATTAATAGGTCTTTGCTCCAAAAGAAATAAAGACTATCCTCGGCCATTAAATAAGTACACCATGCATTTTGAGCGGAATAGTCATCAAAAAGCCACTCGGTAATCTCCTTTAATGAGAGTGTTTCATCCTGAAGATCATTCAAGATACTTAAATCTACTAAAGGGCATTGATCAACAATATTGGAGAATACTGGATGGATATATCGAAAATCTTTCTCTCGAACTTTTTGAGAAGTACCGTCAGAAAAATTTAACTCAAACTTATGGGTTGTTGAGGCAATAATTTTTGCCGGTTTACCTTTGTAAGCAACTAGTGCACCAACTTTTGTCAAGGAATGCTCCAATTCTAGGGCTATAAAAAATGTGTTTGCAAAACGTAATTATCGATAATCGTGAAATATTAAAGCCCAGCTTCTTTTTCTTTAATGTTCTTACTGAGAAGAAAAACTGTAATAACTATCAAAACTAATGTTAAACCTAAAGTGCCAAATAATTTAAAATTAACCCAAGCTCCTTCAGCACTCTGAGCGGTCAAACAAAGATCCTCTAGAAGCGTTTTACTACAATCAAAATTACTTAAATCAGTCTTAGGATCAATTGGTATTCCACTATCTAAAAACCTTTGTCGAGCAGAAAGTGCTGCATTTACAAAATAGGCATTTACGATAGCAATTCCTATAAAACCAAAACCCCAGAACCAGGTCAAGCGAAGCCAAATCTCTCTTGGTAGTTGAAGTTCCTTACCCATCATCCTCTCAAGCAAGGTTTTACTTCCAATCCAATTACTGCCAATGAGAGCGAGCGCAAATATCACATATAGTACGCTCACCTTCCACATTACAAATGCGGGATTTCTTAATGCAATACTAATTCCACCAAAAACTATCAATAATACAAACGTAAGTACCTGTGAAGTAATAAACTTCCCGGTACTGAAACGAGCGTACATCATCTGCGCGAAAGTTGCTCCAATCATTGCGTATATTGCAGCATAAAGCCCGTAGAATTTATACACAACAAAGAACAGAATAATAGGCCCAAAATCAAATAGAAACTTCATTACTATCTACTCCGAATGCTCTTTAGAGCAAAAAGTTTTACCATTTTTAATAATCGCATCCGACTCAGGTATGTGAGTTTCACAGACTGAGCATGCAACCATTTTTTCACCAGACTCAGTCTTTACAGTTCCATTCAATGTTGGTTTTAAATATTTTTTAAAAAGAGTAAAGCCAGCCCAACCAAGTAGCATTACTAATATTAATTTAATCAAAGAAATAACCTCGAAATTTTTTAATGAATTTACGATAAATTTTACATAAATTATTTATCTTGCTTCAATAAAGGTTAGATTATGTTATTAATATTTATTATTTTAATTAATATGCTTTTGTCTTTATCATTTGAGCTACTATACTTATTTGTATAACATCGAACCAGTTGATTCAATTTAATAATTT
>JAPYSK010000002.1:30919-76619 GCA_029936515.1 Candidatus Thioglobus sp. | reverse complement strand
ACAGCTATCTGGAGGCATGCAGCAAAGGGTTGGTCTAGCAAGAGCTCTTGCAACAAACCCACAAATTCTTCTAATGGATGAAGCTTTTAGTGCTTTAGATCCTCTGATTAGAAGTGACATGCAAAATCAGCTAGTTGAACTCCAATCAAAACTTAAAAAAACGATTGTCTTTATTACTCATGACCTAGATGAGTCCCTTAAATTAGGAGACCACATAGGAATATTAAATGCAGGAAGGTTAGTTCAAGTTGGACGGCCAGAAGACATTATCTTGAATCCAGCAGATGACTATGTAAAAGCATTCGTTAAGGACGTAAACCGTTCAAAAGTTTTAAGAGCCAAAACTGTGATGACAAAAATCGATAAGTTTGATTCCTCAGCTATCAACCCTTCCTCAACATATAAGTATGATGAAGATACATTTATTGAAGATTTAGTTCCCAAAGTATTAAAAGATAGATCAACAATTGAAGTTATTGATAAAACTGGAAATACTACTGGTTACATTTCATCAGACGAACTTTCTGTAGCGCTAACTAAAACTACTTAATATCTCAGGGCAATTCCGTGAGTAAAAATATAATAATCTCAGCATCAGCAGATGGACTTGGCTGGTGCATGGCTACTTTTTTGATAGATCAAGGCCATACAGTTTATTTGTCCGATATTAATCAGCAAAAAATTGATGAAATTCAAAAACACCCACTGATTAATAAAAAAATATTTATAGAAAATGTTAATGCTGGAGACCCTTCTTCAGTTAAAAAGTATTTTGAAACTCTTTCAAAAAAAATTTCAAGCATTGATGCCCTAATTAACAATGTTGGAATCGCTGGTCCAACTGGATCTATGGAGAATTTATCGGTTGAGGAGTGGAGACAAACAATCGATATAAATTTAAATAGTCACTTTTACTTCACTAAATACGCTATACCTCTTTTAAAGAATAATAAGGGAGGTTCGATTATCAATCTGTCTTCAACTGCCGGCCTGTTTGGGTTCCCCTTAAGAACCCCTTATGTAGCTAGCAAATGGGCTATTATTGGAATGACAAAGTCACTTGCTATGGAGTTGGGAGAATTTAATATAAGAGTCAATGCCATCTGTCCTGGTTCAGTATCTGGAGATAGAATGAAACGTGTTATCGAGGCTAAAGCAAAATCCTTAGAAATTTCAGAACAAGAACTGCAAGAAGATTATGAATCAATGGTTTCACTCAAAACGTTTGTAGACAAAGAAGATATTGCTAATATGGCAGTATTTTTACTATCGAATGAGGCACGCAGAATATCTGGTCAGATAATGACAGTGGACGGAAACACTGAACGAATGAACTAAACTATAACTTTATCTAGTTTAGTGAAGTCCGGCAATATACTGCGCCAAAGCTTCAATTTCAACTGTCGTTAATCCTTTAGCAACATTTACCATCATTTCATTAGTTCTAGAAACGTCATCAGAGCCTGTCTGCTCGTTGATAGAGTATTGACGGAATGCCTTTAACTGAACAGCAATATAGTCAGCATGTTGTGCGCTAAGTGAAGGAAAGCCAGCAGTTGGTATGCCTAACCCCTTCGGGCCATGACAAGCAATACATGCTGTAGTCTGAGTATCCATCTTACCGCCGACATAAATCTTGCGGCCAAGCTCAATTGTTTTGGCATCTCCCTTAGCACTATTTTCACTTATAGTTTGGATCGAGTAATAAGCTGCAATATCCATCATATCTTGCTCTGAAAGCAAAGATGCAACACCAGCCATAATTGCATTATTCCTTTCACCCGATTTAAAATTTTGTAGCTGCTTTAAAAGATAAGCTTCACCTTGACCAGCCAACTTAGGAAACGAAGCAATTTCACTATTACCTGCAAGACCATGACAGCCCATACAAGTGGCAGATTTTGTCTGACCTGCTTCGGCGTCTCCAGCAGCAATAATTGAGTTACTAAAAGAAGCAAGTAAAACTGTCGCTAAAATAATGATGGTTTTTTTCATTCTCAATCTCCAATAAATTCCAAGAAATTATACGTGAAAATTAATTGTCTCGTAAACCTCTATTCTTGCTGATTTAGGGGGAAAGTTAGTTTTTAGGATTCTGAATAGATAAGTACTCTGCAATAGAACGCTCAAACCCTTCTGCCATTCGAGCCATGGCATTCATGTATTCATCATAACGCTCACCTGACTGAAAATTTTCTAATTGCTGAACAATCCATTCAACATCTTTTCCTGCCAAAGAAGGGTAATTTTCATCATTAGAACGACCAGCTTGACCGTGACAACTTAAGCAGCCAAGAACCTCATACATTGCCTCACCCTGGCTATTAGCTTTAGAGCTTAATGAAAAAGCTAATGCCGCTATAGTAATCGTAATCAATAAACTCTTTTTCATTACATCAACCGCCCATTGGAATCGATATCTAAATTATACATACATCTATTTTATTAAAAATTAGAAGTATTAAAAACGATTATTTTCCTTTCCACTTTGGGGAGCGCTTCTCAGAAAAGGCAATTGGACCTTCTTTAGCATCATCAGATCTTAGCATCTTTTGGTAAGGTTTAATTGATCCTGAGCGCATAAATTCATAGGCAGTTTCCAATTCCATATGGTCTGTTTCTCTAACAACAGACTTTATTGCTGCCAAAGAAAGGGGGGCAGACTTAGCAATTTGATGTGCCCACTCTAAGGCTGTATTTTGTAATTCATTTAAAGGGCAACTATGGTTAACCAAACCATAATGTTTAGCTTCATCAATTGCCATTCTGCGACCAGTCATAAGCATCTCCATAGCAATCGATCTGGGTAAGCGACGAGGCAACCTTAATACCCCTCCACTATCTGGAATAATACCTAGGGTAGCCTCAGGAACAAAAAACTCTGCTGAATCTGCAGCGATAATAAGGTCAGCAGCAAGCGCCAGCTCAAATCCACCTCCAACCGCTAAGCCATTAACAGCTGCAATAACCGGCTTATTAAGGTCCCATAATTCTGTAAGCCCTGCAAAACCACCAGGCCCAAAGTCAGCATCAACCGCCTCCCCCTCAGATGCTGCCTTTAAGTCCCATCCACCACAAAAAAAGCGCGCTCCTGCTCCAATAATGACAGCCACATGCAAATCATCATTATCTCTAAAATCAATAAATGCATCGCCAAGTGCATGACTTGTTATTGCATCAATCGCATTTGCTTTAGGGCGATCAAGTGTAATTAGCAACACTTCATCATAAACTTCACAAGTAACACTTTTATTCATAAACTTTCCTCAATAAAAGATTGTTTTAATAACACTAGTTTAACTTAACCAAGGCATCTACAGCAATAGCACCGTCACCTTTAGTCATTACCAGTAGTGGATTAATATCTAATTCAATTATGTCACTTGAAGTAATCAAATCAACAACTGACATTACAACATCAATGACAGCATTAATATCTGCAGCTGGCTTGCCACGATATCCTTTAAGTATTGAATAAACCTTTAATTTTGAAATCGAAAACAAAATATTATCCCGATTAACTGGAAGTAGCAAAGGAATACTATCATTCAATAATTCAACTAAAATTCCACCACTCCCAATGACTATATATTTTCCAAAAGTAGGGTCATAATTAACACCAATTATCAATTCAGAAATTGCACCTTCAATCATTTTTTCAACCAGTAGCGTTGGCCCAATTTTCATTAGATCTTCGCAAGCCTTGTTGAGCATTTTAGGATTTTTAATATCAACTCTCACTGCACCTTTTTCGCTCTTATGAACTAAATCTGCACTTGAAACTTTGAGAGTTACAGGGTAGCCTAATTTTTGTGCTACTTTCAATGCTTCATTAGAGCTAGAAATTAATTTCCCATGGGGGACAGAAATACCATATGTTTTTATTAACTCCTTACCCTCAAATTCAGTCAAAGCTTTGTTATTCGTTTTAATGGATGGAGAGCTAATAACCTTTAAAGATGGCATTGAACTGTTATTAAATGATTTCCCAATCCTATAAGAATGATGGAGCGCCTTAAGACAAAGATCTAAGCCAATCATTGGTGCAACACCATATTTTAGGCATTCATCAATAATCCTCTTAGGCATGCAATCTGCGATCGATGCTAGAATGATAGCTTTTTCTCCTGTATCTGCAACAGCATCGCACAAGGCTAAGAAAGTGCTATCCCAATCCTGCTGTTCGGATTCTTCAGTTTTTGGCCAATCCAACAACAACATTGTTGCAGCAAACCCGCCACTTATCATTTGTTTGAAGCATGCCGAAGTTCGTTGACGATCCCCCCAAACAAAGGTATGGTAATCCAAGGGATTATCTACTTCCACATACTCATTCAGTGTATCTTTAACTCTTTGCTTGTGAGCCCTATCAAGACTTGGAAAACTTATATCTAATCCATCAATCAAGTCAGCCATCATCCCAGCCTCTCCACCTGAACAACTCATTGATGCAACTCCATCATGATTGATTGGGCCAAAGACACTAAGCAACTTTAAGGTTTCAAGAAACTCTGGAACTGTATCAACCCTGGCAATACCTAGACGCTCAAAGAAGACACTAAATAGCTGATCTGATCCTGTCAATGAACTCGTATGACTAAGCGCAATCTGAGCAGAGGAGACTGTACGACCAGATTTAATTGCTACAATCGGAATCTTTTTTCGAAGCGCTCTTCGCGCTGCTTCATCAAACATCTCAATATCGTTAATACCCTCTACATGAAGACCTATTGCGTTTACTCGATCATCATCAAGCATCGAATGAATAATATCCGAAATATTAGTGTTTGTCTGATTGCCAAGAGTGAACATGTAGGCTATTGGAAGTCCAACAGACTGCATTGTCATATTTAGACCTATATTGCCACTTTGAGTAATAATTGCGACACCTTTTTTAATGGCCTCACAACCATGAACATCTGGCCACAAAGCAACGCCATCTAAACTGTTAATAAAGCCATAACAGTTCGGTCCAATCAGTGGCATTCCATCTGCAGCCTCAATTAGTCTTTGGTTCCTTATAACTCCAGCCTCTCCAACCTCTCCAAACCCTGAAGCATACAAAACTGCTCCACCTCCTCCAATTGACTTTAAATCAGCAACTATGTCTATAGCCGACTCAGCATTTACAGCAATAAAGGTTGCATCTGGGGCCTCAGGCAGATCTTTAATATTCGTATAGCAGTCTATGCCTTCAATAGAATCTCGAGTTGGGTGAATAGCCCATATTTTCCCCGTAAAACCTAACTTTTGACTTTCTCTAATAGCAAAATCTGCCCCTCGATTACCCACCACCGCTATTGATTTTGGGGATATAAGGCGACTCAAATTAGTTTTACTTATCAAGGGATTTATTCCAAGGGTCGTAGCAGGGATCTTGAAATAATATGACGCTGAATTTCACTAGTTCCATCCCAGATTCGCTCAACACGATGATCTCGCCATATTCGCTCTAAAGGAAGCTCGTCCATTAAGCCCATCCCACCTAATATTTGTATAGCCTCATCAGAAACCATTGCCAGAGTCTCTGTAGCCTTGAGTTTTGCCATTGCAGCATCGCTATTAGTCATTTCTCCTTTAGTATCTTTCCATGCAGCTCGTAAAGTTAATAGTTCAGCGGCATGAAGTTCCATAGACATATCAGCCAACTTAAAAGAAACACCTTGAAATTTTCCTATAGTCTGACCGAATTGTTCACGGGTTGCTGCCCACTCTATAGCAATTTGTAATGCTCGCTCTGCTCTTCCAAGACACATAGCTGCGACAGATAATCGTGTTGCACCTAACCACTCATTGGCAACATCAAAGCCATGGTCAACTTCCCCAAGCACTTGAGATTCATGAACACGGCAGTTATCAAAATTAAGAATAAAGTTATGATAGCCTCGATGTGAAACGCTGTTGTATCCGGGCTCTACAGAAAACCCAGGGGTTCCAATATCAACCAGAAAACTAGTGATTTTTTTCTTAACACCTCTAGAAGTTTCCTCGGATCCTGAAGCTGCAAATAAAATAACAAAATCAGCCATATCAGCATGACTAATAAAATGCTTTGAGCCATTGATTACAAAAAAATCTCCATCCTTCTCGGCCCGACACTGCATTGAACGAACGTCTGAACCTGCATTAGGCTCTGTCATCGCAAGACAGTCAACTTTTTCACCACGAATCGTGGGAATTAAATATTTGTCAATTTGATCACCTTTACATGCCATTAAAATATTACTTGGTCTTGCAACAATATATTGAAGACCAAAATTTGCCTTACCTAACTCCTTCTCTAGGAGACATAAAGTTAAAGTATCCAACCCACCACCGCCATACTCTTCAGGCATGTTTGTTGCGTACAGACCCAACTGGATAGCTTTTTTCTTGATACTTTCCGCTAAAGATTCATCGATATGATTACTTTTTTCAACTTCATCTTCATGAGGATATAACTCCTGCTCGACAAAGTTTTTAACTGAATCAATAATCATCTCTTGTTCATTTGAAATACCAAAATCCATTTTTCTTCCTATTATCTATTGCAAATATTTAATTTAAATTATTTTTTTGAAACACTCATCACTCTTCCCTTCTGTTTTGGAAAAGAGATTTGTTGATGATACTCCCAAATCTTTTCAAGTATTTCAGCAACTTCTGGTTCAATTGCACAGGCCTTTGATTTATTCATATCTACATGTATTAACATTTGTTCTGTTGTAGCTAAAAGCTCACCACTTATAGAATGCAACATTTGATGAAAAAAATGTAGACGCTTTTGATCTAAGCCAAGTATTTGAGTCGTAAAGCTTAAAGGTTCACCCCTTGAAACTTCTAAGTAGTAATTTATATGAGTCTCAACTGTATAGAAAGATTTACCTTTAGATCGGTAATCTTCATTAATACCAATATAGCGAAAAAGAGCATCTGAGGCATCGCCAAACGCATAGAGATAAAATGACTCACTCATGTGTCCATTGTAGTCAATCCAATCAGAATGAACTTCTGATTGGTAAAGAGACAAGGGTTTAGTTAAATCATCATTTAAAGAAAATTTCTTGTATTCTCTATGAAGGTACACCTCATTATCCATATGCCACCAAAATGCTTAATCGAATTATAATGTTCTGAGAACTCAATTTATGAGATAAATTGTACATAAAAAAATAATTTTTTAAAACAATCTTCTATATCTTACTAACACTTGAATCAATAAAAAAGAAAAATGATTCCTTTGATTCACCCAAGAATGAAACTTATATAATATCTATGCCTCTATAGCAAGACCTGAACAATGCAAAATTCATATCGTAAAGCAAAATTTCTCTTATCTTGCCCTTCTCTAAAGGGTTGTCCAGATGACAATGGCTATGAAGTTATATTCGCAGGTCGCTCTAATGCTGGAAAGTCTAGCGCAATTAATACCCTAACTGAACAAAAAAAATTAGCAAAAGTCAGTCGAACACCAGGACGCACTCAACATTTAGTGTTTTTCGAATTAGATGAACAGCGAAGACTTGTCGATTTACCTGGTTATGGATATGCTAAAGTGCCTGATGCAGTAAAACAAAAATGGAATCAAAATATGAGTGAATATTTTGACAATCGAAACTGCTTAAAAGGTGCCATATTAGTTATGGATTGCCGTCATCCATTAAAGCCATTTGATGAAATGATGTTGCAATGGTGCATTAACAATGATGTAGACACTAATATACTTTTAACGAAGTCTGATAAGCTTAAAAAAGGTGCTGCAAGCTCAACCAAACTAGCAGTTAAAAATACAGTAAAAGATATTCCAAATATCAATGTTCAACTTTTCTCATCCCTCAAAAAGGAGGGAGTATCTGAACTCTGTCAATACCTTGATAAGATATTTGAATTGAATAATGAGAGTTAACCTAGACCTTTCTTTTGTTCAAACTAATGACACAATCATCGTCGCAAATAATCGACAGGTATTAGCTATTAAGCGATCAATCTATGAACTTAATGGATCCATCAAAATGCCTCAAATTTTTTCATATAGATCTTGGCTTGAACATTTCTGGAAAAAAAATAATCCACAACGAACAATTCGCTTATTATCTCTATTAGAACTGCGATATATATTAAAAGAAATCACTGAAAAAAATTCAATTAATAATTCTGAAGTAATCATTGATGAATTGATTAAATGCTACTCACTCTGTAAGACTTACTTTATTGATATATCAACCCTGCCAGACTTTTATACTAACCCTTCCAGCCTACTTATCAAATGGATAAGTGAGTTTGAAAAATTCAAAACTGAAAACAACTGTATTGATACAACAGATCTTTTCTCGTCAGTTTACAAATCATTAGAGTCTAATATTAAAATAGGAAATTACTATGCTTACGGCTTTAAGCAAAGAACACCTGAACAAAATAAACTCTTCGAAATATTAGAGTGCCAATCACTCAATTCTAGATCGCTCGAAAATAATATTCAAGCACTTTCATTTATTGACCAGGAGACTGAGTTAGAGTCAATTGCGAAATGGGCGAAAGAGGTCAGTTTAAAAAATCCTAACAGTCAGATTGGTGTTGTCATTCCAAATCTTAGTCAACTACAACATCTTGTAAAGAGTACTTTTGATCAAAAGTTTGATGCAAGTTTACTGGAGACTCATCACAAGCCATACAATATTTCTTTGGGCATGTCTCTTTGTCAATACCCCCTCATTCAGCACCTGTTATCTATTGTAAAAATTTCTAGTCAAATAATAAAAGGAAATATTGAGCTTGAGATGCTTATGAAAACTGTTACTTCTCCGTATATAAAGGGAGCGCTAAATGAATCAAATAGTCGTGCATTATTAGTCAATCGCATTTTGGGATTAGGTTGTGAAGAAGCTACAACCCAAAAAGTGCTAAAGTTAATGAAAGATTGTCCAGTTCTCATTCAAATTGTTAACGCATTAAGATCACTGAAAATAAATAAAAAAATAGCACTCGAAGATTCTTTAGACTCTATTAACCTGTTACTTTTGACTTGGGGGTTTACATCAGATAGAAGCCTTTCTAGTAGCGAATACCAATTATTTGAGAAGTATCAAAATGAAAGTTTAATCCTCAATAGATTGTCAAATTTTTATAAAAAAGTTAGCTTATTTGATGCTATAAAGATTTTAAACACACATTTAAATTCTGTTATTTTTCAACCAAAAAGTGGAACTGCCAATATACATATATTGGGCGCACTCGAGGCCGAGGGTTTGTATTTTGATCATGCATGGGTGTCCAGTATGACAAGCAACTTCATCCCAGGAAAGATAAAAATGCCATTATTCATCCCTCAAAAAACTTCAATTGAATATAAGCTCCCAAATTCAAACTTTCTTTTAGTCACTGAAGATGCCAAAGTCACTTTGAAGGCATTAAATAACTTAAGCCCTGAAACAACTTATAGTTATGCGAAACTGATGCAGAATCGTGAAGAGCTGCCTTCGCCATACATAGAATTCAAAGATTACCTAGAAATATCATTTATTAAAAACTCATCGCGGGAGTTGATCTATATAGATGACTATAAGGCTCCTAAAATACAAGAGCTTACTATCAAGAAGGGAGTTAAAACCCTTCAGAATCAAATGAGTTGCGCTTTTAGAGGCTTTGCGGGTCGCCTGAATATTGATGACTTTGAAGCCCCCCATATTGGCCTTAGCCGACTTCAACAAGGCAACCTGATTCATAAGATATTGGAAACTTTTTTCAATGAAATTAAATCTGGCGCCTCCTTATTGAAGCTTACAGAACTTGAGTTAGATAATTTAATAGAAAAACATACCGAGTCCGCAACCCAAAATCTCCCTAAATCCAATTTTAAATTAAATGAAAAAATTAGATTAGTCAAAATCATCCGTCAACATATTGATCTTGAAAAACAAAGGAGTGACTTCGAAGTAATTAAAACTGAGTCAACCTCCGAGGTCAATATTAACGGCTTAAAATTTTCTACAAGGATAGACAGGATGGATCGCCTTGCCAATGGTGATAGTCTAATAATCGATTACAAAACTGGCAAGGATGTTAAAGTAAGTCAAATGACTGGAGACCCTATAGATCAAGCTCAGCTTCCAATTTATGCCGTAACAAATTCAGTTGATGGAGTTGCATTTGCTACTATCAACTCAAATGATTGTCAATTCAAAGCCATTACTAAAAATAAATCTGAACTTCCATTAACAAAGCAAGCAATTAATAGAATGCCTGAATGGGATAAACAAATAACCGAATGGACGTCAATCTTAAACTCTGCAAGCAAACAATTTCAAAATGGAATTGCTAGCGTTTTGCCAGTAAAAAACGCGTGTGATTATTGTGACTATGATTTACTTTGTAGGGTCAAGAAATCTAGCAATAACTGACAATCTTTCTTGAGTTAGCTCTTGTGCAATATTTAGATTGTCTAGCTTTGAAATCTCAATACCCTTAAGTAGCTCTAGCAATTCAATAATAGGTTTAGTGTTGATCTCCAAATAATCAAAAGCTGTGAGTATTATTTGAAACCTTCTTTGACGTCTCAAACCATCATTTTTTAGGTAAAAATTCAATATTTCTTCAGGACTATATGACAATAACGCCTTAGCAAAATGATGCCACTCAGCAACGAGTTCAGCAATCTGTTGGAAATCTTTTGGACATTTAAGGTGGTCACACAGCTCTAAAACATTCTCTGTATTTTGCTTATGAAGCCAAAGCGCAAACCTTACTTCAGGCAGCTCTGTCGGGACATCAAGTATCTGCATATCACTAGTTTTATTAATATCTAGCATCGGAAACAACCTCTGATAAGCGCCTGACTCAATAAGTACTTCAAAAAATATAGAAGGCTTTTCGGATTCAATTGACAGAGAAAGTTCTTTAAAAACTCGCTCAGGAATAAGTGAATCTACTTCACCCGAGCTCACCATTTGCTTCATTAACTCAACGGTTTCATGAGCAATATTAAAGCCAAGACTATTGAAGCGAGATGCAAACCTTGCTGTTCTTAATATGCGCACTGGATCCTCAGAGAAAGCTTCAGAAACATGCCTTAAGGTTCTTAATTTAATGTCACCTTGTCCATTATATGGATCAACTAAATCACCATTTCCATTTTGTTTTTGGGCTATAGCATTAATGGTTAGATCACGACGTGATAAGTCTTGCACAAGGGTAACTGATTTTGATGTATCAAACTCAAAACCAGCATAACCTAGTTCAACTTTGCGCTCGAGTCTAGCAAGCGCATACTCTTCGTTAGACTGAGGGTGAAGAAATACAGGGAATTCCTTGCCAACTTGACGATAGCCAAGAGACTTCATTTCTTCAGGTGACGAACCAACAATAACAAAATCTTTTTCAGTATCTTCATTCGCTATTCCTAAAAGCTCATCTCGAATAGCTCCACCCACTAGATATATTTCCATAATAATTAATTGTAGATATTAAAGAAAACTCTAAAATTCTCTTATAATACACGAATGGATACAAAGAAAAAGTTATCGCCCGAAGCATACCACATTACACAAGAATGTGGAACCGAGCCACCTTTTACAGGTGAATACTATAACCACGATGAAACGGGCGACTATCACTGTATTTGTTGTGATGCCTTACTGTTTGAATCAAGCACAAAGTTCGACTCCGGAAGTGGTTGGCCAAGTTTCTATGAACTTGCTAATAGTAATTGTGTTCGTCAAATAGAGGACAATTCATTGGGGTATATCAGAATAGAAGTTAGATGTTCGTCTTGCGATTCACATTTAGGGCACGTTTTTCCTGACGGTCCTCAACCCACGGGAAAACGCTACTGTATAAATTCAGTTGCATTAAATTTTTCTGAGAAAAAGTGATCACGATACTTTCCATTAG
Source organism: Candidatus Thioglobus sp. (assembly GCA_029936515.1). GTDB lineage: Bacteria > Pseudomonadota > Gammaproteobacteria > PS1 > Pseudothioglobaceae > Pseudothioglobus. Next base: position 64,754 of record JAPYSK010000002.1, on the reverse strand, counting down.
TGTCGCTTAAATCAGTTAAAACAAAAGAACCATAGTAGCCAAAAAACCAAGAAAAATTGAGAACCCTTTTTTAAGTTTTTTACTATCAACTATATGCGTCACCTTGGCCCCTAATGGTGCAAATAAGATACTCGTCGCAGCAATAGTGATGAGCGCCTCAAAGTTAACAAAACCAATTCCACTAGTTGGAAATTCCTGACCCATTCCAGCCACCATAAACCCTATACTTCCTGCAATTGCAATAGGCATCCCGACAGCAGCAGAGGTTGCAATTGCATTCTTTATACCTACATTGTTATAAACCAAAAACGGTGTTGTCATTGATCCACCACCAATACCAACCAAAGCAGAAACTAAACCAATAATATAACCAACACAACTCCAAACCCATCGAGATAAATTATCAACATGGCCAGATGCGCTTATTTGAAACCACATAATTAGCGCGACACTAATCTCAAAGCATACAAAAAATATTCTCAAAAAATCAAAGCTCATATACTTGGCAACTAAAGCCCCACTGAATGAACCTAAAAGGATCGTAGGCGTGAGTTTAATAAAGTTTTTCCAAAGTATTGCTCCATGCTTATGATGCGCATATACACTTGAGATTGAAGTGAAAACAATTACGGCCAAAGCTGTACCAATAGCGGTATGCATTAAAACTGATTGGCTGACAGTTGGCGCTAAGAGATAAAGCAATATTGGGACAATTATTAATCCACCACCTACACCTAAAAGGCCTGCAACAAATCCAGATGATGCACCTAAAAGCAACAGAAGGATGAATGTTTCATTCATTGTAGTGTTCTGAGATTAGAATTTTTAACCAAGAGTCCAATTTTAATTAGACCAAATATGTTCAGCAAAATGACGTCTACACATTGACTGATATTGATTATTACCGCCTATAACAACTTGATCTCCATCACTAACAACTTTGCCGTCACTATCCAAACGCACTACCATAGTTGCTTTACGTCCACAATGACAAACAGTTTTAAGCTCATTCAGATTATCAGCCCATGCTAATAAATACTTACTTCCAGGAAAAAGTTCGCCTCTAAAATCAGTTCTAATTCCATAGCATAAAACAGGTATATCCAAAGTATCAACCACTTGCCCGAGTTGCTTTACTTGTTCTTTGTTTAGAAAATGGCTTTCATCGATCAACACACAATCGATTGTCTCATTTTCATTTTGCTCTGAGACCATCTCAAAAAGATTGCTGTCTTGATTAAATAAATGAGCTCCTGCCTCTAGGCCTATTCGTGAAGTAACTTTTCCTACACTATATCGATTATCAATTTCTGCAGTCAACAATAAAGGGGTCATTCCTCTCTCTTGATAGTTATATGCAGATTGAAGAAGAGAGGTTGACTTGCCAGCATTCATTGAAGAATAGTAAAAGTAAAGCTTAGCCAAAATATAACTCCTTAGTTATAAACAATACAATATTATAACCCTTGGCAACACTTCAATATATGACATCATTGAAGCTCTTTAAGATCATAATACTCTTGGAGGACTTCAGGATTTTCTAGGGCTGTTTTATTGTCAATCGGTAAGTTATGAATTGCCTTTTGAACAGCTAACTCAACAATTTTTCCACTCTTAGTTCTTGGAATATCAGACACCTGGATAATTACATCTGGCACATGCCGAGGCGATGTATTAGTTCTGATTTGTTTAACTATCTTTTCTTTTAGTTCATTAAGTAGTTTAGTTTGAAGGGTTAATTTTACAAATAATACAATCCTGGTGTCATCCTCCCAGGTCTGCTCTACAACTATCGATTCTAAAACTTCTTTGAACTTTTCAACTTCTCTATAGATCTCTGCAGTCCCAATCCTAACACCTCCACGGTTTAAAGTCGTGTCAGATCGCCCATAAAAAACCAGCCCGCCATCTTCATTAAGAGTTACAAAGTCGCCATGGCACCAAACATTAGGATAACGATTGAAATATGACTGATGATATTTTTGCCTTTCATCGTCATTCCAAAAACCTATAGGCTTAGAAGGAAAAGTTTTAGTACAAACCAGCTCTCCCTTTTCACCAACCACTGATTCACCTTTATCATTCCAAACCTCTACTGACAATCCAAGGCCACGAGTTTGTAATTCACCACAATAAACAGGAAGCATTGGCGACCCTAAGGCGAAACAGGAAACAATATCGGTACCCCCTGAAATGGATGAAAGGCACACCTGTTTCTTAATGCTCTCATAGACATAATCAAAACAATCATTACTCAGCACGGAGCCAGTAGACAAAACCATTCTCAAAGAATCTAAGTTATGACTTTTATTAGGATCTAAGCGCTTTTTTCTGCAGGTATCTAAATACTTTGCAGAAACACCCATAATATCAAAGTTTTCTTGTTCGGCATAATCAAACAAAATATTGTCATTATCATTTAAGAAGGGTGAACCATCATAAAGCATCAGTGTTGCACCAGAAGCCAAACTACTGACAAGCCAATTCCACATCATCCAGCCACATGTTGAAAAGAAGAAGACCCTTTCTCCACTTTTTATATTACAGTGCAATGTATGCTCTTTTTTATGTTGGATTAAGGTTCCTCCAACACCGTGAACAATACACTTTGGGACTCCCGTGGTTCCTGATGAAAATAAAATATAGAGCGGTTCATTAAAACCCACCGATTCAAAATTTAATTCAGGAGTTAGCTCTTGATTTACAATTTCATCAAAAGTAGAAAACGAATTCAGATTATCAAATGAAGCTTTATCATCAACATAACGAACTAACAAAGTTCTTTGAATAGATGGCAACTTAGAAATTATATTTTCATTTTTTTCAAGACAATTAAAGGATTTACCGTTGTAAAAATAGGAATCTACGCAAATAAAAATCTTAGGTTCTACTTGACCAAATCGGTCTAACACACCTTGAACTCCAAAATCTGGTGAGCACGAAGTCCAGATAGCTCCAATACTAGATGCAGCCAACATTGACACCACTGCTTCTGACATGTTAGGGAGAAAGCCAGCAACACGATCTCCCTTTTTGACACCATTTTGCTTAAGCCAATGAGATAGTTTTGCAACCTGATTGTATAGTTCAAGATGAGTTAAGGTGCTTTTATGTTTATCTTCACCCCAAAATATGATTGCTGGTTTTTTATCTCTATTTAATAAGAGATTTTTTGCAAAATTTAGTTTTGCATCTGAAAACCATTCCGATCCTAAAAAGTCGTTTCCATTTTTTAAAACATTTGTTGAGTTTCTATCAGCATTAATTGAAGAGTAGCTCCAAAATAACCCCCAAAAAGACTCAGGAAAATCACAAGACCACCGATACAAATCACAAAAACTATCTAAATTTGTCTCGAATTTATTATTAACGTCTTGGATAAATTCCCATGCCTGGGTATTTTTTATTTCATTTTTAGTAGGACTCCAAAGCAACTTACTCATTGAACTCAACTACTTTGTTATAATCCATTGATCTACCCTCTATTGTGTTTACTGAGATTTAATCCACTCCTTTAAAAGTGAAACACCTTTTACTATTTGTGGGCAAATTATATCTAAAGAATTCTCTTGAGAGAAATTCTTATTTGAGATCAATTTAAGAGCCTCTGAACCATCAAAATCTACAAATGCAATACGTGATAATAATTTCTCTTCTTCTAAACCAAAATCAGACCCAGGTAGCATTGCAAAACCTATATCATTAAGTATTTTTTGACAAAGTGTTTTGTCATTATTGATTTCCTGGGTTATATTTTCAACATTTGAAAAGTCACATATCATGTAAAAACCACCTTGTGGTTTTTGACATTTCACGCCAACAGAAGAAAGTTCTCTATAAATATAATCTGCAATCATTTTTAAAATTATCCTAGAGCTGTCTAGAAATTCTGAATGGTCTTCTGAATATGCCTTAATAGCTGCATACTGAATAGGCGCACTCACAGCAGTATAAGTTTCGCTAGCTATAGCTCTAACACCGTCCCTAATATGACTCAATCCTTCTGGAAAAAGTAGCGTTCCAAGTCTCCACCCACCAGCACCACACCACTTACTAAGCCCACTACTGATAATTGTTTTTTCAGGGTAATAATGAGTAATTGATTTATACTCCCCCGTAAAGTCTAGCTCAGCATATATTTCATCGGCAATAATAACAATGTTATGCTTTTTGGAAATCTTTGCCAATTCTTTTAAATTCCCATGTGATGTCCCCGAAGGGTTATTAGGTGAGTTTAAAATTAAAAGTTTATTAACCGACTTAAGGCTATCACAAGCTCTATCTAGCTCTTCAGGTTCAAGATGCCAATTACTCTTAGCAGTAGTTTTAATCCAATGAACTCTTTTATTTATTATTTGTGCTTGTGGTTCATAGGATACCCAGCTAGGGCTTGGAAGGAGTAAATCACAATTTAATGCTAGTTGAGTTTGAAAAATTAATTCTTTCGACCCAGGGCCAATAATGACACTTTCAGCGTTATATTTATACTGATTTTTATTTGAGTGATAATTAGCAACCTCTTCTCTTAACCCTATTAAACCAGATACATTTATATAGTCTTTTTGATGGGCATGTTTTTTTAGCTCATCAACAATTACTTCAGGAATAGGGAAAGGAGATTGACCTAATCCAAACTTAAAAACTTCTTTACCATCTTTAATTAATTTCTGAGATAGTTCATTGATAGCTAATGTAGCTGAAGTTTTTAAACCTATGATGTTGTTTTGTATATCCATATTAGTAATTTTGTAATTTAAATCTTAGATATCAAAAAAGAAAACTTTTGTTTTATTTTGAACCTAATAAAAACTCCTTTTATTGTGCAGATAAATATTTTTTTCGTCTAAACTGAATCATCGCTATCAGGCTTAATAGAATAAGAGCTGGTATAAAAACGATCTGCTTTGGTAGAGTATCTCTTTCAGTTTGAATAGATGTAACAATCCAACCACTATCAACGCCAGCAACCCTAATTGACTCAACCTGCTTATTTATTGCCCTATTATTTGACATACCAGGCATTACCATTGCAACCTCCATATCACCAAACAAGTCATCTAAATAAAGACCAGTATTATTAATTTTTTCCATACCTGAAATGCCTTCAGCCAAAGGTAGTAAAAAAGTATAACTTCGCTGAACGCCTTCAAGCGTTTCCCCTTCAACTACAAAACGAATCGATTGACCCGGACTCATTGCTTCTGCTATTTCAAATATTTGGGTCCCAGGGAGATTTTCATAAGGTGGATCAATCTTATTCCAAAAATAACCCGGTCTAAATAACATAAAAGCCACCAATAAAAGCAATAATGTTTCCCACCATCGGTTCTTTACAAGCCAGTAACCTTGGGTTGCTGCAGCAAATAACAATATAGCAATGATTGATGAAATGACGACCAGTAAAAAACTAAAAACATTGTCTATTCCAATCATTAGTAGCTGAGTATTAAATATGAATAAAAAAGGAAGTATTGCTGTGCGAATATCGTATATAAAACCTTGTATTCCAGTTTTAATTGGATCCCCCTTTGAAATTGCTGCGGCAGCATATGCCGCCAGCCCAACTGGTGGCGTATCATCGGCTAATATTCCAAAGTAAAAAACAAACATATGTGCAGCAATTAAAGGGATAGCGACATTATTTGCAGCCCCCAAACTCATAATAACAGGTGCCATTAAACTAGAAACTACTATATAGTTTGCAGTGGTTGGTAAACCCATACCTAAAATTAAACTAATCATTGCTGTGAAAAGTAAGATCAAAAACAAGTTCCCTGCAGCAATAAATTCAACCCAACCAATAATAAGCTGCCCAACACCCGTTAAGGTTACGGTACCAACAATTATTCCAGCTGCAGTTGTTGCAACACCCACACCAATCATATTATTGGCACCATTTATAAAACCATCTTTTATATCGCGAAGACCTTGAATTAATTGGTTAACAAAATCTAAACCGCCACGAAAAATTCCTAGAATAATTTTTTGTGTTAAAACGATAAACACCATAAATAGAGTTGCCCAATATACTGAGAACTCTGGTGAAAAACGCTCTACAGTCAGCAGCCAAATCAGCAATATAACAGGAAGTAGGAAATGAAGACCTGCTTTAACTGTTTTTCCAACTTCAGGGATTTCAATAATGTCTCCAGTTGGCAAATCAGGCATTCTAGAGACATAAAATAATAAAGACACATAGCTTGCCATCATTATTAATGAAACAACAAAGACATTGATATCTCCAGATACATCTTTAATCATCTGAAAAAAAGGTGGAAGAACCCATACCAGTACCCCCAAAACTATAAGCACAGTACTTATACTAATTAGCTTATCAACTCTGTTAAGTTTTTTTGTTCTTTTGAGCCCTTCCATTCCGGCCTTTAATGCCTCTAAATGAACAATATAGATTAGCGCTATGTAGGATATAACTGCAGGTAAAAACGCATGTTTAATAACTTCAATATAAGATACACCAACATACTCAACCATCAAAAATGCAGCTGTCCCCATAATAGGCGGAGTAAGCTGACCATTAGTTGATGAAGCAACCTCAATCGCTCCAGCTTTCTCAGAACTGAAACCGACTCTCTTCATTAATGGAATTGTAAATGTACCAGTAGTTACAACATTAGCTATTGAAGAGCCAGAAATCATACCCGTCATTGCTGATGAAACTACTGCAGCTTTAGCAGGTCCACCACGATAATGGCCTGTAAGAGAATAGGCTACTCTAATAAAATAATTTCCTGCTCCAGCCTTCTCCAATAGTGAACCAAATAAGACAAACAAAAACACCATACTTGAAGAGACCCCAACTGCAATTCCAAAAGCTCCTTCTGTAGTAATCCACATGTGAGAAACAATTTTATTTAGTGAGGCCCCACCATATCCACCAGCACCAAAATAAGCATATGTAAGGGCAATCAAAGATACGATCATTAGGGGTGGGCCTAGGGATCTCCTTGTTGCCTCCAATAATAATATTAATCCTACTACGCTTAAAACTAAATCAGTTGAATTTGGCACACCTAAGCGCATTTCAAATGCTCTGGAATCCCAAACCTGGTTATAAATCAAATAGACACAAGAAATAACAATCAATAATCCCATAGCCCAGTCAGACCAAGGAATTTGACTTCTAGAAGATTTTTTGAATGCCGGATAGCTCAGAAAAGCTAATAAACCAGCAAACGAAACATGGACACGCTTTACTACATCAGCATTCATCCATGGTGTAATTTCGAGCACCAAAGGCGAAGAAACATAGAGTTGGAATAATGACCAAGTTAATGCTATATATAAAAGTATATTTTTGATAAATACACTATTTGGTTTTCGATTTCCAGTTTCAAAGTCAGTTTGCATATAAATTTTAAGACCTAAATTTAATAAGTAAATAATATATCTTTTTATACATATTATTTAATGCTTTTCGCTTATTAATAAAATAAAAAAAAGGATGGCAAAGCCATCCTTTTTTATTAAAAATACAAAACTACCAGTCCATCAATCCAGCTTCTTTGTAATACCTTGCGGCGCCATCATGAAGTGGAGCAGACAATCCATCTTGAATCATTTCCTCTTTCTTCAAATTAGCAAATGCAGGGTGTAACTTTTTGAAAGAATCAAAATTTTCAAAAACACCTTTAACTATAGAATGAATCACATGCTCTGATACCGCTGTTGAAGAGACAACTGTCGCTCCTACACCAAAAGTGTGAGTATCATCTGGATTTCCATTGTACATTCCACCTGGAATAGTAGCAGTGCGATAGAAATCATTATTAGCCACTAAGCCATCTACTGCAGCGCCTGTCACATTTACTAAGACACTGTCACAAGATGTTGTGGCTTCTTTAATTGAGCCTGATGGATGACCAACAGTAAAGACCATTGCGTCAATTTTATTGTCACATAATGCTTTAGATTGCTCAGATGACTTCAACTCAGAAGCTAACGAAAATGTTGATTTATCCCAACCAAGTGCTTCCATCAATACTTCCATAGTACCTCTCTGACCAGACCCAGGGTTACCTATATTAACGCGCTTACCTTTAAGGTCTTCAAGGTTACTTATTCCAGAATCCGCTCTTGCCACTACAGTGAAAGGCTCAGGGTGAACTGAAAAAACTGCCCTCAAATCGGTAAATGCACCTGCATCAGCAAATTTACTAGTTCCATTATAGGCATGATACTGCCAATCAGACTGGGCAACCCCCAAATCTAACTCACCAGCACGAATCGTGTTAATGTTGTATACAGATCCGCCTGTTGACTCAACTGTACAACGAACACCATGGCTTGCTCTGTCTTTATTTACTAGTCGACAAATAGAACCACCAGTCGGATAGTAAACACCTGTCACACCGCCAGTTCCAATAGTAACAAATTGATCTGCTGCTGAAACTACTGTTGAAGCAGTTACACCACTTAGCAAAGCAGCTGATAGTAATACACTAAAAAAATTAAATTTTTTCATTATTCTCTCTCCATTTAGAGTTATATTTAGATAATATCTTTCTTTTTGCAATCTTTCTTTTTGCACCTCTTTTATACCATAATATTAATACATTTGTATTATTATTTCGTATTTAATATAACAAAAAAATTTACTTACCTTTATCTTTCAAATTTAAAGTAGAATATTTAGCTATGAAAAAGAGTTCAATGACCTCTACAGATATCAATCAAAAATTATCAAATGGCTACAATGATTTTTCTAGGGAGGTAAAAAAAGCAGCTAAATATGTATTGAATAACCCTGCGGAGATCCCCTTATACTCAATCAGAACAATTGCATCAAATGCAAATGTCAATCCTTCGACAATGGTAAGGCTAATTAACTTACTTGGCTTTGAAAGATATGCTGAGTTTAAAAGTATATACAAGCAAGCTGCTTCAAAACTTCCAGTTTCTAACTTTGCTTCTCATGCAAAGCACCTGCTAAGTGAAGCAAATGATAACCCCTTTGTTGACTCTGAAGCCAGTGTCTATAAAGCATTATCAGGAGCCTTTAATGATAAAACTTATGAAAGCATCAATAAAACAGTTGGTCATCTAATTAAAGCTCAGAAAATTTATATACTGGGAATGCGAAGTAGTTTTTCGATGGCCTTTTACTTACATTATCTTTTACATTTCATACTCCAAAATACCGAATTAATTCGTGGCCAAGAAGGGATGCTTTTAAGTGAAATTGCACAAATTAATCCCAATGATGTTGTGTTAGTTTTTGGAGCTTCACCGTTGTCACTAGAAACCACCAAAGCACTAGATAAAATCAAAAAGAAGAAGGCTTATATAATAGTGACAACAGATATGTACACGTCCAAAGCAACCACCAATGCTGATATCGTTATTGCGCTTGGCAACGAAACGTTAAATTTTTTACCTAGCTTATTACCTTATGTAGCCTTCTCAGAAATACTGGTTTCACAACTAGTTGCTCATGGTGGCAAGAAAATGCTAAATCGAATTAAAAAATTTGAAGATGAGTTGGCTGAAATGGGAGCTTATATTAGACCAGATGAATAACAATTGGAATTATTAATACTAATCTAATCAAGGCTGTTAATTTGTTAGATTTTTCTGGGTAATCAATATTTAGGTTTACCGGATATTGCTTCATTTTTAACCTTCTAATAAATAGCCGTTTGACACATAATCATTAAAAAAACTCTACATAGACTATATAGACAACCAATGTAAGCCATATCAGACCAACATTGTCTCGAGTACGTAGTGAGTGTTTTTCTAGTTTTATAAGATTATTATTAATTCTATCGAGTTGATCATTTACAGCATTATTATCTTTATTCCCCTAATCAAAAAATAATAACACAGGAAAAGAAATTTTAAATATGTATTTTAGAATCTTTCAAATAAGGTAGTTTTTTACGAATTAATTGAATCTTACTGGTGTCTATTTCTCCTACTATAACTTCTTCCTGTTTTCCACTATTTACAATATCTAATCCATCTGGACCAATGATCTTACTTTCTCCCATAAAATCAATGTTGTTAAGTTTTCCAACAAAGTTTGCATATACAACAAATATCCCATTCTCAAATGCCCTACTTCTAGAGATATGACGAGCAGCTGCAGGCCAATGAGAAGACTGAGCAGTAGGGGCTATAATTAATTTAACACCCCCTAATGCAGCCCTTCGGATTAATTCAGGAAATTCTAATTCATAGCAAATAACAATTGCTGTCTTAACCCCCTTAAAGTTAATAACTGAATCATTATTACCACGATTGAATATTGTTGATTCTTTAGCTGTAGGGGGTAAAAGTTTTTTTCGGTGGTTAATTAATGATTGACCTTTACTATTAAACAATTGTGCTGAATTAAAGAGACTCTCCTTTTCTATTTCAGGATAACCATACAAGATTGCTGTTGCATATTTTTTTGCTAATGCACTAATCTTGATTGCATATTCACCATCTTTAATTTCAGCAAATTCTATAATTTTTTTATAGCTACCATATCCTGATATGAATAATTCAGGACAAACAATTAAGTCTAAAGTAGTATTTTTTTTTAAATGATTTTCTAGTCTTTGTATTTTCTTAAAAGGAGTTTCATCACGAATTTTGTATTGAAACACACCGATGTTTAATATCATTCTATTACATCTCCATAAAAAACTCTACAATATGAAAACGACGCCCGAAGGCGCCGTTATCATCAAAGGACAGATCGTTATTTTGCTGAATAATTTGCTTGGCCCAATGAAACCCACTTGCCGTCTTGAACTTGACTTAAGACAACCACTTGTGTCCCTTTGTGGTCATCAGCACCATAGCTCCAGCTTATTCTGCCAAAAGTATCTTGGTGGTCGCTGATTGCCTCTAGTCCATCCATTAATGATTCGACAGTTAAGTCTGCTCCAGCATTCTCAAGTCCGGCCACCACTAGATCAGCAGCAGTGTATCCCAATTGCCCCGAGACGCCTGGATCACTGCCATACTTCGCTTTATAGGTATCACAAAATGCCTGCGCGCTTGCGGGAGCGCTATCACAGTAGACAGCCTCACCCACACTTGCAGCGTACAAACCTTCTGTTATGCCACCTGGCCAGCCTGCTACCATGGTATCAAAGCCAGCTTGTGTAACCACTACATCAGCGGTAATGCCTAGTTGGCGAGCAGTAGCATAGCCTGTAATCGTATCACGAATAATTGTACCGAACACGATTAAGTCACAGCCTGCACCTTTAAAACCTACCATTGCACCAACAAATTCTGTGTCGGTTGGCTTATGGCTAACGCTAGAAACCAAGCTCACACCGCTGTGTTCTGCCACTTCATCTGTTACGGCTTGTAGCACTTCAGCGCCATAGGCAGAGTCTTGATACATCACGCATGCTGATGTCCTTCCTGTTGCAAGAAAATGACCAACTGCAAATCTAATTTGATTGTAATAGCTTGAGCCAAAGGTGAGCTTAAGGTCGTGCTCAGGATCCTGTACTGAATGTGCGGTTGTCATTGGGAGCAGCATTGGTACATTCTTGGCGAACTGGGTTTCCGCTGTTGCTAGATTCATAGGTGTGCCGAGTACGTTAAATGTAGCAAACACTTTGTCAAGGTTCAGTAATTTGTTCATTGCCTTGACGTGGATTGGCACCTGATATTGGTGATCTTCTAGGACAACACGTATTTGCCTCCCATGCACACCGCCGTTTTCATTTACCATGTCAAATCGAATCTGCGCCGCTTGGCTTGCTGCAACACCCCAAAGTGCTGCCGGACCACTCAGCGCGGTTGAAGTTCCAAGAAGAACTTCATCGTCGGTTACCCCTTGAGCCATAACTCCAGCACTCAAGGCTAGACAGGCCAATCCTGCCGTGATTTTATTTAGTTTTTTCATAGTTTTTACTCCTTTACTTATTATTATTAATTATTTTTTCTTATCACTATACCTGTATCTTTCTACTTGCACAAATATGTTGAATGGTTTGTAACCCTTAAGAGTACATCTGATTAATCAAATCAGCGTACTTTTCATTCACAATATTGCGTTTTAGCTTCATGCTCGCTGTCAATTCGTCATCTTCAACCGTTAGCTGTTTGTTGATCAGTCTAAATTTCTTGAGAGTTTCAACTTGGGCCAAAGATAGATTGATTCGTTCAATTTCACTTTTGATGAGCGACTGTACCTCTGCTGTTGCACATAGACTTTTAAAATCAGAGAATGGGACATTGTTTTCCTGGGCAAACTGGCTCACTGTTTCATTGTCAATCATCACCAAACAGGTTAAGTATTTACGCCCATCGCCGATTACCACTGCATCGGTCACATAAGGCGAAAATTTCAGCTGATTTTCAATCTCAGAGGGACTGATATTCTTGCCTCCAGAGGTAATAATGATGTCCTTCTTCCTATCCACAATCTTAACGAATCCATCGGCGTCAATCTCAGCTATGTCGCCAGTGTATAGCCAGCCATCAATGATTGTCTCATCGGTTTTAAGCGCTTGCTTATAATACCCTTTGAACACCAAGGGTCCCTTGATCAGCAACTCACCGTCTTTGGCGGTTTTCAGCTCTACGCCTGGCGGTGGCTTGCCGACCGTGCCTAGGCGAACTTGACCTCGATGGTTGCCACATGCAAACGCAACATTTTCAGTTTGACCAAACGCCTCGTACAGGGGTACACCCAAAGCACGGAACCAACTAATCAAATCTGGTGAGATAGGTGCTGCGCCTGTCAGGCCAATTCGCACACGGTCCAAGCCCAAGAGAACTTTAATATTGTTAAGAACAAGAAAATCTGCAGCTCTATGCATCAGGCGAACATGTACTGGAACAGGTAATTCCTTGTCTTCAAAATCAGCAGCTATAGAGCCGACAGATAGGGCCATTTGAAGAGCTTTTCTGCCAACCCATGTTGCATCCTTCATGCGTAATATAATGGATGAATACATTTTTTCCCAAATTCTGGGTACACCCAGGAAGTAGGTTGGAGAAACTTCGGTAATATTTTCGAATGCGGTGTCCTGGCCCTCAATGAAGTTAATCGTTGAACAGCGGGCTAAAGGTAAAAACACTGATAGAAGTCGCTCGGTAACGTGGCACAGCGGTAGGTAGACAACCGAGTTGTCTTCGGCCGTGATTGGATAAAACTCATGAAAGGCCTGTGCTACAAAAAAAATATTTCTATGGCTAAGCATCGCCCCTTTTGGAGCGCCGGTCGTACCTGAGGTATAAACCAAAATCACTGTATCGTTGGGCTCTGCGTTGTCAATTCGCCTATTCCATTCTGACTCGAGGCCTTCGTCACCCTCATCGCCCAATTGGTAAAATTGCTCTAGCATTACTACTTTAGGGTGGTCCAGATCGGCTAGTCCGGTGGAGTCTAGAACAACCACCGTATGGATATTTGGTAGTCGCTCTTCCACCACCAAATATTTGTCAAGCTGCTCTTCGTTCTCGACCATCAGTAGAGTTGTATCGCTATCTTCACAAATATGAAGAATTTGGGGCGCCGAATCCGTCGCATAAATTCCGCAGGAAACACAGCCAATACACTGGGCAGCGAGATCGAAAAATAGCCACTCCTTACATGGGTCGGCGAGTATGGAAACGGTTTGACCAGGTTCCAGACCTAGCGCTATCATAGACTTGCCTATGCGGGCGCTATTCGAATAATACTGATCCCAGGAAAACGTCCGCCAGATGCCGAAATGTTTCTCACGCATGGCTACTTTATTCTTTAGCGTTTGCGCCCTAAAGCGAAACAATGCTGGGATCGAGGTTTGATTATCAAAGCTGATTATTTCTTCAGTATTCATCCTCTATCTCCAGGTTTTGCGTTGTTTCCAGCGACGCTTTTCTCGACCGATAGCTTGCTTTTTCCCTAAATAGAACTCCTGAATGTCAGGGTTGTTCAACAGGGCGTCACGGTCTCCGTCAAAAACAACCCGTCCCGTTTCGATCACGTAGCCAGTGTGAGATACCTTTAAAGCCATATGAGCATTCTGTTCCACTAGAAGCATGGTGACACCTTGCTCGGAGTTGAGGCGGTAGATAATGTCAAAAATTTCACTAACCAGCAAGGGTGACAAGCCAAGGGATGGCTCGTCCAGAAGTAGAATTTCCGGTCGCATCATTAGCGCTCTTCCCATCGCCAGCATTTGCTGTTGCCCCCCGGACAGAAGCACGGCCTGTAGATTGATCTTGTTCTTTAAGTCTGGAAAATAGTGGAAAACCATCTCTAAATCGTCATCAATCTCGTTTTTCCCTTTGCGGTTGTAAGCTCCCATTTCTAGGTTTTCTTTGACGCTTAGAAATGGAAATACCTCTCTCCCTTCGGGTACGTGGCCCATACCTTGCCTGGCGGCCTTATCCGGCTGCCAGGCCGTAATGTCTTGGCCAGAGAATACTACAGTGCCTTTTTGCGGCTCCAGTGCGCCACAAATAGTTTTAAGAATTGTAGTTTTTCCGGCGCCATTTCCTCCCAAAATACTAACAATTTTCCCTTTGTGAACGTCGAGGCTTATTCCACGAATCGCCATTACAGGACCATAGAACGTTTCTATATTGCGCACTTGTAATAATGGAGATTTGCTCATTTAACGTCTCCTAGGTAGGCGGAAACGACATCAGGATGGCTCTGTACAAAGGCATGGCTCCCTTCTGTGGCAACCCTACCATTGACAATTGCCAGCACCCGGTCGGAGACCTCCGCCACTAGAGACATGTCGTGTTCAATCAAGACGACGGTAATATTCAAGTCTCGCCTGATATCCTCGATCCAAAACCCCATTTCCTCTGTCTCCTCGGGGTTGAGTCCTGATGAGGGCTCGTCTAGCAATAATAGCTTGGGCTCAATACAAAGGGCCCTTGCCAGCTCAATCTTCTTTCGCACACCATAGGGCAGGCCCGAAATCATTTGGTTTCGATAGTGAGCCAGCTCCAGAAAATCGATTACTTCTTCCACCTTTCTTCGATGTTCCAGTTCCGCCTCCACAACGCTTCTGGTGAACAACATTTGACGCCACCAGCTTTGATTGTTATGCACATGTCTACCCACCAAGAGATTTTGTAAAACAGAAGCATGCTCGAACAACTCCAGATTTTGAAATGTTCTGGCGATACCTAGGCGTGCAATGTCTTTGGCACCAAGCTCCAATAGTTCGTTGCCGGAAAAGTTCAGCTGCCCAGATAGGGGCTCATAGAATCGGCTTAATAAATTAAAGATGGTGGATTTTCCTGCGCCATTTGGTCCGATGATTGCGTACACCGAACCCTCTTCGATAGAAAAACTTACATCGTCAACCGCTTTGACGCCACCAAAGGAAATTGAGAGGTTTTTGATTTCAAGGAAGCTCATTTTAATCGCTCCGTTTTCAAGTAGACCCTCTGTCGCTTAAAACTCTTGCGCCTATAAATGGGGAAAAATTCCATATAGCTGCGAATCTTGACCCAACGGCTGTAGATGCCGGTCGGCTCGAATGCGATCACGCTGACCAGTATCACCCCAAAAACGAGCGGCTCTATTCCTGGTAAGCCGCCAATCGAAGATGGTAGGGCGTCTTTCGCAATAGATATACCGGTTTCCAGCACGCCAATCAATACAGCTCCAAAAAATACACCATGGACGGTGCCAAGACCTCCTAATACAATCATCAATAGTAGCTGGATGGACAATAAAATTCCGAATATTTGCGGTGTCAGAAACAACATATAGTGTGCTAAAAAGGCCCCTGCCAAACCCGTTATGGCAGCTGACACGGTAAAGGCAAAAACTTTAATTTTCATCGGATTCACACCCAATGCTTGGGACGAGACTTCGGAGTCTCTTACTGCAATCATTGCGCGACCCAGTGGAGAGCGCAATATATTCAATACTATCAGAGTGGCAGCGACTAAGATGATCAAGACAAACAGGTAGAGCTCCCAGGACTGCCATATTTGATAGCCAAACAGCATTGGAACATCGACCATCATGCCACGATTGCCTCCGGTGATACTGCTGAGATGGCCAGCAACATCCTCCACAATAATAGCAAAAACCAAGGTTGCTATTGCCAGATATATGCCTGACATCCTTGCTGCAGGAATGGCAACTAGCAGCCCTCCTATCATGCTCAGCAAGGCGGCCATTGGCAGTGCTATAAAGGAGGAAAACCCCTGGGCTAGAAACCAGGCATTTGTATAGGCGCCGATTAACAAGAATGCTGCGTGGCCGAGACTAACCTGTCCTGTAAAACCGGTTACCACCATTAAACCCAAACCTGCCATAGCAAAGATAAGCACGCGCGTTGCCTCACCGATATAATAGCCATCGAGTATCAGAGGCGCAGCTAACAGAACAAGGATTAGCAAGCCATACCAAAAGCGATGCCCGCTATGTTTTGCTAGATTTAAGTCTTGCTTATAATTAGTTTTGAACAGGATTCTCATATCAAAGCTTCTTTTTATGAATTTGAGCAAATAATCCCTGTGGCCGTAAAGCCAGCACTATCAACATTACAATGTAGACCATACTACCCTTGACTGCAGGAATATATGCGGCTGCAAAGGGTTCTATAATGCCAACAATCAGCCCACCAAGAATAGCGCCTGGCATCGATCCGAAGCCACCTATCACGGCGGCGGCAAAAGCCTTAATACCTAGCAAGCCGTTCATCGGCTCAATCAGTGTGATTGGAGCCAATAGAATGCCAGCCAGAGCTGAAATTGCTGCGGCAACAGCCCAAACAGCGGAGATGATAACTCTCACGGGAATCCCAGAATAGTAAGCGGCAAGCTGGTTTTGAGACGTAGCTTTCATGGCAACACCCCATTTAGAGTAACGGAAATATGTCCATAGAATTGTTATCAATAGTGCTGTTACAGCAATAATTACCAACCGCTCATTGCCTATAACAATTCCGTAAAAGCTGCTAAAGCCTGAAATGGGGCTATCGATAGTCAACGGTACATGTCCCCAAATCATCCCTGCAGCCGCACGAAAGATGATACCCAGCCCTAGGGTTAGAATGATAACGGCGAACTGAGGTTGTCCAATCACTCGACGCACTATCAGAATGTCGACAAGAGCGCCAAACAATGCCATGACAATCAGCGTGGCAGGAACGCCGAGCCAGAAAGGCATGCCCAAATCCATTATTAATGTCCAGGCAACAAACGATCCCAGCATCATCATATCGCCCTGAGCAAAATTAACCATCTCGGTGGCCTTGTATATCATCACAAAGCCTAATGCCATCAAGCCATATATACAGCCTTGACTAATGCCAACTATAAGCAATTGCAAGAACTCATTCATTGACTTTAGTCATAGCCATTAAATTAGTTCTTTTAAAGCAAACAATCTCACTCACTTGCTTTGCAGTTGATAGTCTTGCCTCCATTGTTCATCTCGCTCCGCTATTTTCTGCTTTAAATAATACATGGCTTCACTCTCTAACAAGTAACCTTATAGATTATTATTCAGACTTTCAATAGGTGAGGCAATACAAAGTTAAGAGTTAGTTTTTAACTCTCTTCTTAAAACTTTACCAACATTCGTTTTTGGAATCTCTTTAATAAATTCAATATGCTTAGGAACTTTGTAAGCAGTTAATTTTTCACGACAAAAAGAAATAATTTCTTCCTCCGATAATTCTTGGCCTTCATGAAGGACTATAAATACTTTAACAAGTTCTTGTGAATCCTTACCTTCAATTCCAACACATCCACATTCAAGTACTGCAGGATGCTCATTAACCACAGCCTCTACCTCATTTGGAAATACATTAAATCCAGAAACTATAATCATATCTTTTTTACGATCAACAATAAAAATATTACCAGTTTCATCTACTCGAGCAATATCTCCAGTCATGAACCAATTATTTTCATCTAGGCCTGAAAGCTCTGAGTTCCAATAGCCTCTCATAACCTGTGGCCCGCGAACACAAAGCTCACCAACTGCGTTGGTTTCAGTTAATACATTATTCTCTTCATCTCGAATTTGAATCTCAGTGAATGCAGCAGGCAAACCAACAGAGCCAGTAAATTCAGTTTGTCTATAGTCATTCACACTAACAAGAGGGGAAGTCTCGGTTAAGCCGTAAGCCTGCCAAACGATCGAATTTGTTACCTCATACCATCTCTTTGCAGTTGTATCTAACGCCGCCATCCCACCACTTAAGGACATAATCAGGTTACTAAAATCTAAATTTTTAAAACCATCACTATTTAGTAGCGCTTCATAAAGTGTATTGACGCCTGAAATCATATGAAACTTATGTTTTTTCAGAATTGAAATAAAAGTTTTAAGGTCCCTTGGGTTGGTCACGAGAACACTCTTACCTCCAATATGAAACAACATGAAGTTGTGCACTGTAAGGGCAAAAATGTGATAAAGCGGTAGCGGACAAATTGCAACTCTTTGCTCATTATCAGAGTTTTCATACATTTTTGGATCTAGAGTAAAAAAAGCTTGAATAATGTTTGCTAGAATATTTCGATGTGTCAGTATTGCCCCCTTAGACACTCCAGTTGTGCCACCAGTATATTGCAAAAATGCGGTATCATTTATCGATATTTCAACACCAGAAAAATCTATTTTTGCACCTTCGTTTAAAACTTCTGTGAATGCTAGTGTGCCATTTATATTAAATTTTGGTACTAATTTTTTAACCTTTCTGGCAACAAAATTAATAATCTTTCCTTTAAAACCAAGAAGATCTCCAATAGTAGTAACTACCACTTTATCTACACTAGCAAGGTTTGATTTTTCGACAACATGGGCAACCCCTTCCCAAACTAGCAATAACTTGGCTTCACTATCTCTTAATACATGCTCTAATTCTCTTGGAGTGTATAGAGGGTTTATATTTATGACAATAACTCCAGCCATCAATGCACCATAAACGATGACTGGATAAGCCAACATATTTGGCATCATAACTGCAATCCTGTCTCCAGGCTTGAAATTTTGACTGAGCCATGAGGCAAAGGAATTTACTTGTAAAGAAAGCTCATCAAAAGACATCTCAACACCATAACTTTCAAAAGCTATTTTTTCACTATGCTTATTGCAAGAGTTATTAAAAAAATCAACTAGGTTGGCATGCTCTTTAAAAAATTCTGTATCTTCAAGTTTGTTTGGTATCTCTGTTTCCATGCCTCCCCCCCCTTTAAGTTAATTATTAATTCTTCTCTAATTTATTAATCAAGATTTCTTTATACTGATTATAGACCTCTCCATCTTTCTTAAATGCATAACAAGAGTTTGCAAATTTTTTTTCAATTGACTTGACCTCATCTAAAGAGATTGTTTTAACATTGTCAGCAGTTTTTTCTTTCCAAAGTGTTTGATAAGCTATCGTTGCAGCATGAGCCAACAAATCTGTTATATGCCGGCAACCTTTTTCTGAGCCTAATATTTTTAAAACCTTCCTATTAAAGCCTGAGACTACAAATTCCCCTTTTAATTTTTCACAATTTATTACCGCTTGAGGACATACGTTATAAGGGCCTGAGCCAATAACAGCCTCTATATCAATAATCTTTCTGTCATCATCGAGCGTTAGTCTAATGGCCATATCATGCAACGGCTCTCCTGCACTAATATAACCTTTGTGCATATTATTAAATGAGAATGTCTTACTATCAATGAGAAAAACTTCAATATCCCAAAGCCCATCCTCTCTTTTATAGCCCTTACCTTCAATTGTTCTATTGTGCTTTAAATCCCTCTTAGCTGCCTTAGATAACATTTTTTTTCCTTATAAAATTCGACTTTTAGATTTGGTATGTTGTTGTTCTAATTCTATCACTAAATCTTCAACGCTGGGCACATTGGAAATAGAGCCAACACCCTGTCCTGCTGAAAAAATATCACGCCATCTCTTGGCAGTAACTTTGCTTATATCAAAATCTACTTTGAGTTTTTGTTTTATGAGTGGCATTATCATTCTCTTTAAATCACTCAATGTTTTTTTAAAGCCACCATCTTTAGTTGAAATACCGGCATTTTTCAATGACTGCTCTAGCCAATTTCCGTTAACACCTGTAATTTTATTAGACTTAACAATCTCACTTGCTGTAGCATTTAGTATCATCTCTTTGTATTCATCAGTAGCGTCACTTTCTTGAGTTGCGATAAAGCGAGTTCCCATGTACGCCATATCTGCACCTAAAGCCTGGATCGCTAGTATAGAATCACCCGAGCTGATACTTCCGCCAACAATAATTATGCCATCAAAGATTTCTCTTACCTCTGAGACAAAAGCAAAGGGAGATAAATCTCCGGTATGTCCGCCAGCTCCATTACAAATCAAAATTAAACCGTCTACGCCAACGCTAATTGCTTTTTTTGAGTGATATAAATTAATAACGTCTGAAAAAACTAATCCGCCATACTCATGGACTTTCTCTACAACCTCCTTAGGGTTTCCGAGTGATGTTATTACGATAGGGGGTTTGTACTTAAGGATTAAATCTAAATCATCATTACTTCGAGCATACATCTTACTAACAATAATATTAACTGACCAAGGAAGTGCATCTTTGCCAGTACCTAGGGCTGCTGTTATTTCTGAAAAGGATTCATCCAAAGCTTCCAATGTTCGACAATTCGCCGTTGGGAATGAGCCAACAATTCCCGCCTTTGATGAGGCAATAACTAGCCTTGCGTTGGATACGATAAACATTGGCGACTGAATAATTGGCAGTCTTAATTTTTTGATAAAGTTTTTATTTTCCATTTAATTTCTTATATTTTTGATAATTCCAGCTGCGCCCATACCAGTACCTATACACATGGTGACCATACCATAATCAATGTTTTCTCTTTGCATAGCTGATACTAGAGTTGCTACGCGTATAGCACCCGTTGCACCTAATGGATGTCCAAGAGCAATAGCACCGCCCAGTGGGTTAACTTTTTGAGTATCCAAGCCTAACTCACTAATGACAGCCAAAGATTGCGCTGCAAATGCTTCATTCAGCTCTATCCAGCCAATATCATCAAGACTTAATCCCACCGATTTTAAAACCTTAGGGACAGCCTTTATAGGCCCAATACCCATTATTTCTGCAGGAACGCCTGCAACCGAAAAGCCAATAAATTCTGCTTTCGGTGTTAGGTTATATTTCTCGACCGCTTCTTCACTAGCAACTAGAACAGCAGCAGCAGCATCAGACATTTGTGAGCTGTTTCCTGCGGTAACTGAACCATCCTGCGCAAATACAGTTCTAAGCTTGGCTAAAACTTCAAGACTTGTATCCTCTCTCGGCCCTTCATCTTGAGAAACAATATTAGAATTTGTTGTGTACTCCTTGGAATCTATGGAGTAGCCATTTTCAATTGTAGTAATTGGTGAAATTTCATTTACAAATAAGCCGTTGCTATTGGCTAAGATTGCTTTTTGGTGACTATCAAAAGCAAACTCATCCTGAGCTTCCCTTGAAATATTATATTTCTGAACGACCTTTTCTGCCGTCAATCCCATCCCATAAGCGATGGAAATATTTTCATCAGATAATATTTTTGGATTCATAGATGGCTTGAAGCCTGTCATAGGAACGCTACTCATACTTTCTACTCCGGCAGCAATCACTAGATCTGCAGAGCCTGACTTAACAAGATCTGCTGCATTAGATACAGACTGTAGTCCTGATGAGCAAAATCTATTGAGAGTGTATGCTGGAGTCGAGTCCGGTAAGCCAGCTAGCAATGTTGCTATGCGAGCAATGTTAAGCCCTTGAGGGCCTTCTGGCATTGCGCAACCAACAATAATATCATCAATATTTTTATTAATTTCTTCGCTAACGTCAGATGCTATTAGGACACTTTTTATTGCATGAACTAATAAGTCATCTGCTCTAGTTTTAGACAACAAGCCTCTGACTTTACCAACTGGAGTTCTTTTTGCATCAATAATATAAGCTTTTCTCATCATGTTCTCCAATTAATTACGAAGTGGTTTACTATTTCTCAGCATGTATTCAATTCGATCCTGAGTTTTTTGAGTGCCTAAGAGTTTAATAAAATACTCCCTTTCAAGATCCAGAATCATTTGTGAATTAACTGTAGTATTTTCTTCAACCTTTGAGCCAGTCATTACCCTTGCTAAGCGAGTAACACAATAATTATCATGCTCCGACATAAAGTGCCCCTCATATAGATTAGCAACTTGCGCCATAATATTTGCATAACCTGCCTTACCAACAACTTTAAAAGTTGAATCTAAAGGAGACTTAAAGCCTGAATCAAGTAATGCTAATGCTTGTTGTTTTGCGACATAAAGCAATTCATTTGGATTAGCAATAATAACATCATCATCTCTTAGATAGCCCATCTCCTTTGCCTCTAATGCGCTTGCAGATACTTTGGCCATAGCAATCTGCTCAAAGTATTTAGAGAGTAATGGAAAGATATCATCTGTCTCTTTATTAAGATATGCCCTTAGAGCCATTTCCTTACTGCCGCACCCTGCTGGCAAAGCACCGATACCTACTTCAACTAGGCCAATATAAGAATTCATTGATGCAACTACTTTGTTGCAATGCAAAAGTAACTCACAGCCACCACCCAGAGCCAAACCATCAACTGCTGCTATGGTTAATATCCTGCCATGTTTTAAACGCATTAATAATTCTTGCAACATAGCAACTGTTTTTTTAATCGAGTAAAGCTTTCCTAGTTTAGGCAACTCTGGATGCATAACCTCAAAAGCCTTTTTCTTAGCTTTTGATGCTATACCTGGATCTTTCTCTAAAAGACCTAACTTAATGGCTGAAATAATTTCATACAGATTTGCTCCAGCACAGAAGTGTTCTTGTTCCTGCTTAAAGATCAATGCATTAAAGCTATTATCTTCAAGAAAGTCAAGACACTTTGGCAACTCAGTCAAAACGCTTGAACTTAAAACATTCATCTTCGTTTTAAACGATATGCTAGCAACACCGTCACCTATATCAACCAGCTTAGTTGACTCACCGTCTAGTAAAATATCTTGTTGATGCTGCTTCTCACCTTTTAAGAGAGGTTTGAATAACTGCCTGTCATAGACTGGGTGAGAAGATCTAGGAATGTATTTATTCTTATTTGGATCATAGGCCCCTTCATCTGAATAAACAAAGGATTTATCAAGAACCCAAGATGGCAAAGACTCACTTGAGAGAGATTTTCCATTATTGATATCCACATTCAAGCTATCTCTTACTTCACTCCAGCCAGTAAGTTGAACTTGTTCAAAGATACCTCTCTTCCAGCCAAAGCCTGATTTTAAAGCTAGATCAACGCACCTAACTGTTTCAGCAATATGCTCAAGTTGGTAGCAAGCGTAATGAAATACATCTCGATGAACAGACCATAAAAATTGAGCTTGAGGATCATCGCATTTGGAAAGGGCAAGTAGAGAGTTTTCGATATTGCCGTTTTCTTTCAGGATTTTTTTGACTTCAGAACTAATGGTTTTATCTGAGAGTCTATATTGATCTGAGGCAGGATCATAAACATATATATCCTTTCCTATTTTTTCATAAATCCCTTTTTTAGTCTTACTTCCAAGAGAGCCTTTTGCAATTAAATTGTCTATCCAATCTGGAAGTTTAAATAGCTCTACCCAGGGGTCATCTTTTGCATTTTTATAAATATTTTTGACAACGTTCGACATAACATCAAGACCAACAACATCAAGCGTTCTAAATGTAGCGCTTGCTGGCCTCCCGACTCTCTTTCCAGTTAAAGCGTCGACCGTATCTGCGGAAAGAGAGAAGTTTTCTGCATGCTTTAAAACAGCTAAAAAAGAAAAAACACCTATTCTATTTGCAATAAAAGCTGGGCTATCCTTGGCATAAACAACCTCTTTGCCTAAAGCAGAAGTAATGAAACCCTCGGCCTTATGAAGTAACTTTTCATCGCTAAATGAAGTCCGAATTAACTCAACCAATGGCAAATATCTAGGAGGGTTAAAGAAGTGAACTCCAAAAATTCGACTTCTTAAACTCTCTGGAGAGTGTTCAGCAATTTTTTGAATTGACAAGCCAGAAGTATTTGTTACTAATACCGCATCATCATTTACGTAAGGTGCGATATTAGAAAATAGTTGCTTTTTGATGTCTAAATTTTCAACAACAGACTCTATTATAAAATCGCATTTAGATAAGACATCCATCGTGTCATATGTTGAGGTTTTAATCAATCCAATAACTGACTGACTTGCCAAAGGTGTGGGCTTCAATTTTTTCATCATGTTAAGTGATTTAGATAGAGCCTCATGACTCGTATCAAACATGACAACCTCAAATCCTAAATTAGCAAAGTGTGCTGCAATTTGACCGCCCATTGTTCCTGAACCGAGTACAGCAATCTTGCTAAAAGCTTTATCAAAATATTGTTTCATAGTATTCCTATTAATTTACGTCTCTTCATTTTCAAAATCGTCGACCTTAAGAGATTCGAGAACCACATCATTCAGTCTCAACCAGTCGTCCCTTTCTTGGCTCGTTAAAGTTTTATTATCAACTAAGCCTTGTAACCATTGCCCTAGTGTTATGCTTGGCTGGTACTTATACCCTGCCTTTTTTGCTTTCTTTCTAAGCACCTTTAACTTGATACCTGCCTCATAGCCTTGAAACAAAATATAGAATGGATGACCTGGGATCTCTTTTAAGTTTGCACACATACAGGTAGATAAGTTTTCTAATAGCCAATCTATGTTGCTAATAGATTTAGAGGTAGAGATTATTAATCTGTCATCAATTTTGGCTCCTGTAATTGAAAATGGAAAAAATAAGAACTTCAATATCGCCTTAAAAACTCTGTTAATTGGCATACTCTCTATATTTTCCATCATAGCCATGTCGGCTTCTTTTGCCAATCTAAGAATGGATAACTTAAGGATACTTTTTACATTATCATCGTTTTGAAATTTTTCCTCGTATAGTTTAAGGCATGAGCTGATTTCATACATTGCAGAAATTGCATCCGCAAAACGACCAGAGATCATCTCTTTCCTCTTTAAAGATCCCCCCAAAAGTAAAGAAGCAATATCGGTTAAGCATGCAAACTTTGCAGATAAAACTGATAAATTACGATAATAGACTTTAGTAGTTGAGTCGCCATAAGGTTTTGCTAGTCGACCTCTAGTCCAAGAAAAAACAATTGCTCTTGCTATATTATTAATAAAGTTACTGACATGTTTGACTAGTGCCTTGTCAAAATTTATTAATGAATCTTTACTGTCGTCATGGAGGGCATTTAGCTCATCCAGCATCGTTTTATGGCACCTAATCAAGCCTTGTCCAAAAATCATTAAGCTTCTAGTTAATATGTTTGCACCCTCAACAGTAATTGCGACTGGTGCTCCCGCATAGACATTGGCAACATAGTTTCTTTTGCCTTGCATAACTGCTCTACCACCATGAATATCCATTGCATCAATCGAGGATTGTTGCAGTAGTTGAGTATTTCGATACTTAACTATAGCTGAAATGATTGATGGTCTGTGTCCAGCATCAAGCGCCCAAGTCGACAAGTTGATGTTTGCAGTAGCTCTGAAAGCATTGGTAGCAAGATTTGAAAGCTTCTCTTGAATTCCCTCCATATTTGCTATAGGTATGCCAAATTGTTCGCGAGTTTGTGAATATGTGCTGGTAGTTAGGAGCATGGCTTGTGTAGCTGATGCCCCAGTAACAGGAAGTGAAATACCTCTACCAACACTTAGGCTCTCCATTAGCATTCTCCAGCCATGGCCGATCATCTTATCACCACCAATAATCCAGTCCATAGGTATAAAGACATCTTTTCCATAGATAGGGCCATTTTGAAATGGCTCTCCAATTGGTCGATGACGGGAACCTATAGTCAAACCCTTAGCATTGCGAGGTATAAGTGCACATGTAATACCTAAATCATTTTTCTTATGAAGAGGGTGATCAACTGGTAATAAGTTATCTGGATCATATGCCTTAAAGGCCAGCCCTATAACTGTAGCAATAGGGGCAAGAGTTATGTATCGCTTTTCCCAATTCAACCTTAATCCTAATACTTCGTTGCCCTCATACTCACCATAACAGACGATGCCATTATCTATTAATGATCCCGCATCAGAACCTGCAACTGTCGAGGTCAGACCAAAGCATGGGATCTCGTTCCCCTTAGCTAAGCGAGGTAAGTAGTATTGTTTTTGATCATCTGTTCCATACTTTAAAAGCAATTCACCTGGCCCTAATGAATTTGGAACCATAACAGAGATACCTAAAAATTGTGAGGCCGAAGAAAGTCTCCCCACAATAATAGCGTGAGCAAAGTGTGAAAATCCAAGGCCATTAAATTCTTTTGGAATAATTAAGCCTAAAAAGCCTTTATCAAAGATATATTTCCAAACCTCTTTAGGTAGGTCTTGATTAGCAACAATGTCATACGAATTAATCATAGAGCACAGTGTTTCAACTTCATTGTCTACAAAGCTTTGTTCTTCAACTGTCAACTCAGTAGCCTTAAGATCTGATAATTGCTTCCAATTAGGATTACCTTGAAATAATTCTGCATCCCACCAAACGCTTCCCGCCTCAAGTGCAATTCTTTCTGTTAAGCCAATTGGAGGTAGTGATTTTCTCATTAAATTAAAAAGTGGCTTTGTGAATATTAAAAGCCTCATTCTAGGAACAAGAAAGATTCCTAATAGAACTAAAATACATAGTATGATCTGTGCACCTAGATGATTAGCTATGACAGCACCTGGGTAAGTTAATCCTATAGCTAAAAGCCATAGCTGCCAAATTTTTACCCGTGTCTTTACTAAAACAATTAAAAGTAAAACTATAGAAAGTAGAAATGAAAGTAGTGAATATTGAAATATTGTTTCAAGCATAAAATTTATCCTTATTTAGCGCCTAAAGAATAACAAACAGGCATTTAACTAATTGAATAACAAGTATAGTTATAAAAATATAATTTTAGTTAACATAATATAATAAAATATTGATACTTTATCATAATCATTAGAGCCTTTATTATTTCTATTAACACATGAATATTAACCGTATGACCTGGAGGTCAATCTTTAGATTGCAACAAATATACCCAAAAGAGGTAGGTGAAATATGCAATAGAATTGGCTTATCAGAATCGATGTTATCAAATCAAAATTTAACGCTACCGATTGATATGTTTTTAAATTTTTTTATAGAAGCAGAATCTGTTTTTAATGATGACTTAATTACAATAAACTATGCAAGACTCGCTCAAATAAGACCAAACTATGCTGAGTCCTTAGGGTTAATGTTTTTGTACTCTAGGCATTTGAAAGAAGGCTTTAAACTACTTCAAGCTTATATCAATATTGAGCTTGAAGGCATCAACGTCCTAATCAAAGAGGAACAAAGCGCTGTTAAAATCCAATTTATTGCAGACCAAAAAGTTAAGCATCCTTCAATATATGAGAATTTATGTCTCTCAGTGCTTGCTGCATTTATTAGATCTAAACGATTTCAAATTAAATGTATAAATACAAAAATAAATGCAATTGATGCCAGCTTAAAAGAGAAATCTATATTTAATTGCCCGATTAATCTTAACAGTACAGAAACATCAATTACTGTTAGTCAGAGCAATTATTTAAAAAAAAGTAGTATTTCAAACCCTAAACTTATTTCTTATTTAAGTTCAATTGCAATAAAAATTTTGGAAGAGAGAGCTGTCAATACAACTCTTACTGAAAAAATCGAGAACTTAATGAGTAATTATGAAAATCACTACAACAATATTAGTATTCAGGAAATATCTAATCAGTTAGGTATAAGTGTGAACACACTTCGTAATCATTTATCCAGAGATAAAACAACTTTTCGACAAGTATTTAACAACTATAAGCTAAATAAATCAAAAAATATGTTGAAAGAGGATCTTTCAGTTAAAGTTGTCTCTTATAAGCTTGGATATTCAGATCCTTCTTCATTTATTAGGTGGTTTATTAGTCAAACACAATTAACGCCAACGTCTTATAAGATTGGTTTAAAAACTTAAGTTAACTACTAAATTTAAGACAGTTTAGCCTTGATAAGTTGAGAAACAGCACCCATGTCTGCTTTTCCATCTAATTGGACTTTAAGTATTCCCATAAGCTTTCCCATGTCTTTCATGGAATCAGATCCAGAATCAGCAATTGCTTTAGTCACAGCAGTATCAACTTCATCGTCACTTAACTGCTCAGGCATATAATTGTTGATAATGACAAGCTCTGATTCTTCAACCTCAACCAAATCAGTACGACCTGCATCAGAAAACTGTGAAATAGAGTCTTTACGCTGCTTGACCATTTTTTGAATGACTGTTAAAACTTGAGAGTCATTTAACTCAATTCGGTCATCGATTTCTTTTTGTTTGATTGCTCCAAGAATCATGCGGATTGCTTTAAGAGCTGTCTTGTCTTGGGCTTTCATTGCCAACTTCATATCGTTGGTAATGAGTTGTTTTAGCTGAGACATATTTTTGAATTATAGTTGCACTCAAAAAGTGCTTAATACATACGTTTACGGTGAATACGGTTTTTAGACATTTCTTTGTGAGTTCTCTTAACAGCTGCAGCTTTTTTGCGCTTATTAACCCAAGTTGGCTTTTCAAAAAACTCTTTTTTTCTAACATCAGTAATAACACCAGCTCTATCACATAGTCGTCTGAAACGACGAAGCGCAATATCAAATGGCTCGTTCTCTCTTACTTTAATTGATGGCATATAATAATTCCTTTAAGATTCTTCTTTTGGCGATTCAGTTACAGTCTCTTCTTTTGGTGCTTTAGTTTTAGCTTCTTTTTTTGGCGTCTCAATAACAACCTCTTCAACACTTTCAAAGTCAACTAATTGAACTAACGCCATAGGAGCTTTATCTCCAGTACGAAAACCTGCCTTAAGAATACGAACATAGCCGCCAGGACGGTCTTTATAAAATGGACCAACCTTAGTAAATAACTTTGCAACCATCGCATCATCTCTTAACTTTGAAAAAATGTGGCGACGATTAGCAACACTATCTGACTTTGCTCTTGTAATGAGAGGTTCAACAACACGCCTAAGCTCTTTTGCTTTTGGCAAGGTTGTTTTAATTGTCTCATGCAACAACAAAGAGTTTGCCATATTCTTAAACATAGCCTTTCTGTGTGATGAATTTCTGTTTAGTTGTCTACCTGACTTTCTGTGTCTCATTATTTATCCTTATTCACTCATTAAGTCAACTGGTGGCCAGTTTTCAATCTCTGTACCAAGCTCTAAATTCTTTTCAGTTAACACTTCTTTTATTTCATTAAGTGACTTACGACCCAAGTTTGGAGTTCTTAATAAATCTTGCTCAGACTTTTGAATCAGATCGCCAATATAGTATATTTGCTCGGCTTTTAAGCAGTTAGCAGAACGCACTGTTAACTCTAACTCATCAACAGCAGATAGATACATTACAGGGAAATCATCAGAAGTTGGTTGTGGCTCTTCTTCTACAACTGGTTCTAATTCAACAAATGATGAAAGCTGATCTTGAAGAATTGTAGCTGATCGCTTTACTGCCTCTTCTGCATCAACTGAACCGTTTGTTTCAATTACTATATTAAGTCTATCTAGGTTAACTTTTTGCTCAACCCTAGCAGACTCAATTGTAAAGCTTACTCGTTTGATTGGTGAAAAGCTCGCGTCTAACTGAATACTACCAATAGTCTCAGAGTCAACCGCTCTTGAAACGGCAACATCATAACCAACACCTGTAGCAATAGAAAGTGTCATTCTTATTTTGCCACCCTCATTTATTGTAGCAATAACTTTTTCTGGATTAAATACAGAAACATCAACACCATTAGTTTCAATATCAGCAACAGTTAGTTGACATGGGCCTTCTTTTTCAATAATTACAGTAGCACTTTCACTTGCATTGAGGCCAATAGAAGCCTCTTTAAGATTAAGCAAAATATCGAGAACATCTTCTTGAACTCCCTCAATTGAAGAAAATTCATGCATTACACCATCAATAGCAACTTCAGTAATTGCATGACCAACCATTGAAGATAAAAGTGTTCTTCTTATTGAATTACCTAATGTATGTCCAAATCCACGCTCAAACGGCTCAAGTACAACGCGGTACTCATTTTTAGATAACTTAACTGAATCTACTAACTTTGGTTTTAGAAAATCTCTTGCACTTCCTTGCATATTTAATTCCTATTTAGAATACAATTCAACGATTAATTGTTCTGAAATATCAGAAGATAGTTCATCACGCGCAGGTACATTTTTAAATACACCTTTTAATGCTTTGTTGTCAACATCAACCCACTCAGATAATCCGCTTTGGCCAGATATCTCAACAGCGAGCTGAATTCGACTTTGTTTTTTTGCTTTTTCTCTAACAGCAATTTCATCATTTATACATACCTGAAATGAAGGGATATTAACAATCTTGCCATTTACTACAATTGATTTATGTGACACGAGTTGCCTTGCTTCTGCACGGGTAGAAGCAAAACCCATACGAAAGACAACGTTATCAAGACGACATTCTAGAAGCGATAATAAATTTTCGCCAGTTGGTCCTTTTTTAGAGCTAGCTTTTTTATAGTATAAGCTGAACTGCTTTTCTAAGACTCCGTAAATACGTCTAACTTTCTGTTTTTCACGTAACTGAAGGCCATACTCACTACCTTTTTGACGCCTAGCATTAGCCCCATGAACACCAGGGAGTTGAGTTAATTTACATTTAGAATCAATTGATCTAATACCACTCTTCAGTTCTAAGTCAACACCTTCTCTGCGAGCTAATTTACATGTAGGACCTGTATATCTTGCCATAATTTACCCTTATACTCTTCGTTTCTTAGAAGGACGACAACCATTATGAGGTATAGGCGTCACATCAGTTATTGATTGAATTTTTAACCCTTGTGCATTGAGGCCTCGGATAGCTGAATCACGCCCAGGGCCCGGACCTTTCACTCTTACTTCAAGATTCTTCATGCCAAAAGCTTGCGCTTTTTCACCACAGTTTCCAGCTGCAACTTGCGCTGCAAAAGGAGTTGATTTTCTTGATCCTCTAAAACCTGCACCGCCAGAAGTAGCCCAACAAAGTGTGTTTCCATGACGATCTGTAATCATTACAATAGTGTTATTAAATGTTGCATGAATATGTGCAATACCATCTGAAACAATTTTTTTAGACTTCTTTTTAGCTGATTGACCTTGTGCCATAATATCTTATGCCTTAATTATTTAATTAAACGACGAGGACCCTTTCGAGTTCTAGCGTTAGTTTTTGTTCTTTGTCCACGTAAAGGTAGGCCTTTTCTATGACGAATACCACGATAACACCCTAAATCTCTCAAGCGTTTAATATTCATAGCCACATCACGTCTCAAATCACCTTCAACTTCATACTGAGAAACAGCATTACGAATAGATTCTAACTGATCTTCAGTTAACTCAGAAACCTTTGTGCTAGGTTCTATTTTTAATGTTTTACAAATTAATTTTGACCTCGTTTCTCCGATACCAAAAATAGATTGTAATCCAATCACAATGTGCTTATGTGTTGGAATGTTTATTCCTGCAATACGTGCCATAGACTCTACCTATACCCCAATAAATACTAAGTTTGAATGAAGAACTTTCCCATCCAAAATTTTAAAGTTGAAAAATCGTACAATTTTACTTTGTAAATCAATGCCTGTCAATGTCATTATCCTTGTCTCTGCTTGTGACGTGGCTCTTTACAGATAACACGGATAACTCCATGTCTTTTAATAATTTTGCAATCTTTACAAATTCTTTTAACTGATGCTCTTACTTTCATAACTAATCCTTACTTTAAATTTGCCTTACGCATTAACCCTTCATACTGGTTAGACATCATATGAGATTGTGCTTGCGCTATAAAATCCATTACAACAACAACAATAATCAGAAGACTAGTACCACCAAAGTAGAAAGGCACATTCCAATAAAGAATTAAAAACTCAGGCAATAAACACACCGCTGTAATATATATTGCACCAACTGCTGTCAATCTAGAAGTTACAGCATCAATATAATCTGCCGAATGCTGTCCTGGTCTAATACCTGGTATAAAACCGCCTGATTTACGTAAATTATCTGCTGTGTCTTTTGCATTAAAGGTTAGTGCAGTATAGAAAAAAGTAAAAAAGATTATTGCTGCACCATAGAACATTATATACAGCGGTTGTCCTGGAGAAATACTTGAAGTAATATCTGCCAACCATCCCATACCCTCTGTTTGCGAAAACCATCCACCTAACGTTGCAGGGAATAATATAATACTAGAAGCAAAAATAGGTGGAATTACACCTGCCATATTTATCTTTAATGGTAAATAAGAAGTTTGTCCACCAACCATTTTACGACCTTGCTGGCGCTTTGCATAATTTACTGTAATCCGCCTCTGACCTCTCTCCATAAACACTACAAAGGCCATTACTAAAACAGCCATTAGAAAAATCACAATAACAGCAAAAACACTTAACTCACCAGTACCCACCATGCTAAGAGTATTACCAAAAGAGGAAGGAAGGCCTGCAACAATACCTGCAAAAATAATCATTGATATTCCATTACCGATTCCCTTTTCACTAATCTGCTCACCTAGCCACATCAAAAATAGGGTTCCCGTAGTTAGCGTAACAACTGTTACAAAACTAAAAGTCAAACCAGGATTAGTTACCAAAGCAAAACCACCACCTGATTGAGATTGAAGTGCAATAGAAACTCCATAAGATTGGAACAACGCTAAAAATACGGTACCCATACGTGTATATTGAGTTATTGTTCTTCTTCCTCGCTCACCTTCTTTCTTTAATTGTTCAAATCTAGGAACAACTGCAGTCATTAAGTTCATAATAATCGATGATGAAATGTAAGGCATAATTCCAAGCGTAAAGATCGACAATCTTTCTAATGCGCCACCCGAAAACATATTCATCATGCCTAAAATACCACTTCTATTGTCTTCTACTAGAGACGCAAGCGCAGGTTGCGATATGAATGGAATCACAATATGTGTTCCAAGTCTAAATACGATTAGAGCACCTATTAAATAAAAGATGCGTTTTAATAGATCTTCACTCATAGCTACTCGCTAATTGTTCCTTTTGCAGCTTCAATAGCAACCTTTGCACCCTTAGTTGCCTTAATACCAACTAGGTTTATTGCACGATTGATTTCACCCGAAAGCATGACTTTAACTCTTAAAATATTTTTAGTGATAAGGTTGTGTTTCTTAAGCACATCAATATTAATATCTTTTTCAGTTAGCTTATCAAGTTGACCTAGCGTTACTTGTGAAGTGACTATTGATATACGAGATGAAAAGCCAACCTTAGGCAACCTTCTTTGTAATGGCATCTGTCCACCCTCAAAACCAATCTTAGTAAATCCACCAGATCGGGCTTTTTGACCTTTATGGCCTCTACCAGCAGTTTTACCCATGCCAGAACCCATACCGCGACCGACACGCTTTTTACTAGTTTTTTCACCTAGTGCAGGCTTCAATGTATTTAGATTCATTGCTTATCCCTCAACTTTTAATAAGTAAGACACTTTGTTAATCATGCCTCTTACTTCCGGCGTATCCTCAAGAACAACCGTATGGTTAATTCTTTTCAAACCCAAACCCGTTACCGTAGCACGGTGCTTTGGAAGACGCCCATAAAAACTTTTAATCAAAGTAACACTTACAGTTGCTTTGCTCGAAGCAACCTTCTTTGCAGGAGCTTTCTTTGAATCAACAGCTGGAGTTACCTCTATCTTAGCTTCAGCAGCTTTTGGAGCTGCTTTCTTTGGAGCTGCTTTCTTTGGAGCTGCTTTCTTTGGAGCTGCTTTCTTTGGAGCTG
>JAPYSK010000002.1:0-30819 GCA_029936515.1 Candidatus Thioglobus sp. | reverse complement strand
CTTTGTTTTCTATCTTATCTTCAGCCATCAGATTTCTCCATTAATTTGTTCAACAGTTTTACCGCGCTTTGCAGCAACTATTTGTGGCGATGACATTTTAGTTAAACCCTCAACGGTTGCCCTGACAACACTAATCGGATTACGAGTACCATTACACTTTGCCAAAATATTGTGAACACCAACTGCCTCTAAAACACTTCGCATTGGACCACCTGCAATTACACCTGTACCTTCTGAGGCAGGCTGCATGTATACTTTAGCAGCGCCAACAGATGAAGTGATAGGGTAATGTAGTGTTCCATTTACTAATGGAACTGGCTTCATTGATCTCTTTGCTTTATCCATTGCTTTTTGAATAGCCAAAGGAACTTCACGAGCCTTACCAGTACCATAACCGACTTTACCGTTACCATCACCGACAACCACCAAAGCAGAAAAACCAAAAATTCGTCCACCCTTAACTACTTTAACGACGCGTCGAATATTAACCAGCTTTTCTATAAATTCACTTTCTTCTTTGTAATTTTTTCTCTTATTTTCAGCCATTCTTTAAACCTATAAATTCTCTTAATTAAAAATCTAATCCGCCTTCCCGTGCCGCATCAGCAAGCGCTTTAACTCGTCCGTGGTATTTAAAACCAGAACGATCAAATGCGACCTTAGATACTTTAGCTTTTTTAGCAGCTTTTGCTATTAAATCCCCAACTTTGGAAGCGGCTTCAACATTGCTACCGTTTTTAATTTTTAAGGAAACACTTGATGCAGAAGCTAACGTCTTTGTGCCACAACTACTAATAATCTGAGCATAAATATGCTGAGAAGATTTGAACACACATAAACGCTCAACATCTCTTGTAGAATGCTTAGCTCTAAATTTCGTTGCTCTTCTTAATCGAGCTTCTTTTTTTGATAATTTCATTTAACTACTACCTTCAATCAATTATTTCTTCTTAGCGGCTTTTCGAACAACCTGTTCATCTTTATAGCGCACACCCTTACCCTTGTATGGTTCAGGTGGACGGAATGCTCTAATTTCAGCAGCCGCTTGGCCAACTTTCTGCTTATCAATACCTTTGACTATAACTTCAGTCTGAGAAGGTGTTTCAACTGATATACCTTCAGGCAAGTTATAATTTACTGGATGCGAAAAACCTAAAGTTAAATTCAAAACCTTACCTTTAGCTTGAGCACGGTAACCAACACCAATCAAAGTTAGTTTCTTCTCCCAGCCCTCAGTAACGCCTTTTATTAAATTTGCTGTATTGGCTCTTACAGTTCCAGCTTGTGCCCATGCACCTTTCTCTTCTTTCCTGCTAACTTCTGCAAGTGAAAAAGTTAACACATTATCAGTATTTAAAATAACAACTGATGAATTTACGTGCATACTCATCTCTCCAAGTTTACCTTTAACGGAAAGCTTTCCTTCGGTTTGAGAAACATCTACGCCTTCTGGAATAGTTATTGGTGCTTTTGCAACTCTAGACATTATTAAATCTCCACTATTATGAAACGCTGCACAAAACTTCACCACCAATATTTTGGGCCTTGGCGGCTTGACCCGTCATGACACCTTTAGGTGTTGAAACAATTACAATTCCTAGACCATTCATAATGCTTGGCATATTATCTTTACTAGCATAACGCCTTAAACTAGGTTTCGAAATTCTATTTAAAGACTCAATAACTGGCTGGTTATCAAAGTACTTTAATTTGATTACTAATGTTTTATTAGTGGCAGTATCACCTTCAATTGCAAAAGAAGTAATATAGCCTTCGTCTTGCATTACACTTGCAATGGCAGACTTTAAATTTGAAGCAGGGATGCTAACCTGTTCTTTATTAACTGATTGTGCATTCCTAATTCTTGTCAACATATCAGCTATTGGATCAGACATACTCATATTAACCTCCTACCAGCTTGCTTTAGATAATCCAGGAATCTCACCATTCATGGCGCGCTCTCTGAGTTGAGACTTGGCTAAGCCAAATTTACGATAAAAACCATGCGGACGACCCGAAAGCCCACAACGATTACGTTGACGAACTGGCGAGGCATCTCTTGGGAGCGACTGTAATTTAATTATTGCCTGAAAACGGTCTTCATCAGAGGTATGAATACTCTTAATAATTTTCTTCAGTTCAAGACGTCGTACTTTGTATTTTTCGACCAACTTAGATCGCTTGACATCTCTGTGTATCATAGACTTTTTAGCCATTATTTTCACCTTTAAATGGAAAATTAAACATCGCCAATAGTTTCTTAGCATCATCATCACTTTGTGCATTTGTGGTTATTGCAATATCCATTCCACGCACTTTTGTTACTTTTTCAAAATCAATTTCTGGAAATACTATTTGTTCAGTAATTCCCATATTGTAGTTTCCACGGCCATCAAATGACTTAGCATTAAGTCCACGGAAGTCTCTAATACGAGGTATTGCAACATTTACCAAACGATCTAAAAACTCATACATTCTTTCTTTTCTTAGTGTCACTTTACAACCAATAGCATTACCTTCTCTCAGCTTAAAGCTTGCAACTGATTTTCGTGCAAGACAGCTTACTGGCTTTTGGGAAGAGATTAAACCCAACTCTTCTAATGCACTTTCTAGTATTTTTTTATCTCCAAGCGCACTCCCAAGACCCATATTGATTGTAATTTTTTCAATCTTAGGCACTGACATAACATTGCCCAACCCTAACTCTTCTTTCAGTTTAGGAATAATTTCATTTTTATATTGTTCTTGTAATCTAGACACTTGTCACCTATTTATTTATTATTTCAAAGTACGGCTTCACCGCTTGACTTAAAAAATCTTTCTTTTATACCTTTATCATTAACTCTAACACCAATGCGATCTGCTTTTTTTGTTGTAGGGTTATAGATTGCAACATTGGAAGCATTTAGAGGCATTTCTTTTTCTTCTATACCGCCTTCTATTCCCGCTTGTGGATTTGGGCGAACATGTTTTTTTGCTAAATTGAAGCCCTCAACAATAAGCTTTGATCCTAATATTTTAGTTACAGTTCCAATTGAACCCTTATCTTTGCCAGCGATTACTATAACTTCATCATTTTGCTTTATTTTCATCATTACAACACCTCTGGCGCAAGTGAAACAATCTTCATAAATTGTGCACCTCTTAATTCACGCGTAACAGGGCCAAAAATACGAGTACCAATTGGTTCTAACTTTGGATTCAATAATACAACCGCATTATTATCAAAGCGAATACGTGAACCATCGTTACGGCGCACGCCTTGCGCTGTACGAACAACCACTGCATCATAAACGTCGCCTTTTTTAACTTTGCTACGAGGAGCAGCTTCTTTTATGCTCACCTTAATGACATCACCAATATTGGCATAACGGCGCTTCGAGCCACCTAAAACTTTAATACACATTGCTCTAACCGCGCCACTATTGTCGGCAATATGTAATCTTGTTTGCATTTGAATCATGTTCTTCTCTCTAAAATGCGACTAATTAATCAATACTTACTGATTTTTCAACAACTTCTATCAAGGCCCAATTTTTTGTTTTTGAAAAAGGCTTTGATTCAGAAACTCTTACAACATCTCCAAGACCGCACTCATTATTCTCATCATGTGCGTGAACTTTTGTGCTGCGCTTAATATACTTTTTATAAATCGGATGTCGCACTTTTCGCTCTACCAAAACAGCAATTGTTTTATTGCGACTATTACTAACTACCTTACCTGTTAGTACTCTTTCTACTGCATTAGTTTCACTCATGACTGCTTCTCGTTAATAATTGTTTTAATTTGTGCAATTGATCTTTTTGTTTTTCTAAGCTTTGTTAAATCAGTCAATTGTGAGCTACTATGTTGCATACGCAATTCGAAATGCTCTTTAAGCAATTCCATAAGGCCTTCCTGTAACTGAGATACATCTTGCTCCCTTAATTCTTTAACATCCATTACATTATTGTCCGTTTAATTATTGTTGTCTTGACGGGTAGTTTTGCAGATGCAAGCATAAATGCCTCTCTAGCAACTACTTCATCAACACCTTGCATTTCGAATAACATTTGACCAGGCTTCACTTGTGCTACCCAATACTCAACACTTCCTTTACCTTTACCCATTCGAACTTCTAAAGGTTTTTTAGTAATTGGCTTATCTGGGAAAACACGTATCCAAATTTTTCCTTGACGTTTAACGTGTCGAGTCATTGCACGACGAGCCGCTTCAATTTGCCTAGCAGTCATACGACATCTTCCAGTAGCCCGAAGACCAATCTCGCCAAAGCTAACATTATGGCCATTGGCTAAGCCACGGTTGCGGCTTTTCATGGCTTTTCTAAATTTTGTACGTTTAGGTTGTAACATCTCTTAATTCCTTTACTTCTTGCTTAGTTGTTTTCCAGCACCACGTTTTGAAACTTCTTCGATAGTACCTTTATTATGATCAAGTATTTCACCCTTAAAGATCCAAACCTTAATGCCAATAACGCCATACTGCGTATTTGCTTTAAAACTACTATAGTCAACATCTGCTCTAAAAGTATGAAGTGGAACTCGGCCCTCACGGTACC
Organism: Candidatus Thioglobus sp.; assembly: GCA_029936515.1. GTDB lineage: Bacteria > Pseudomonadota > Gammaproteobacteria > PS1 > Pseudothioglobaceae > Pseudothioglobus. The sequence goes on along the minus strand of JAPYSK010000002.1, from coordinate 26,260 downwards.
ACTCTGAACGTGCTATTTCAGCACCATTCAATCTTCCACTCACCATAATTTTTATACCCAGCGCACCCAATCTAGTAGCATTACCTAAAACACGTTTAACAGCACGCCTATACATCACACGCTTCTCAAGTTGTTGAGCAATATTTTCAGCAACTAAGCGAGCATCTAACTCAGGTTGCTTTACTTCTTCAATACTGATATGAACAGGAATACCCATTTTGTCTGAAACTATATTTTTCAATTTTTCAATATCAGCACCTTTTTTACCAATTACTATTCCAGGTCGAGCAGTATGAATAATAACTTTGGCAGTATTTGATAATCGCTCAATACTAATACGACTAACAGAAGCTGAAGTTAATTCTTTAAATAAGAAGTCTCTTACTGCAATGTCAGATAACAAGTAGTTAGAATAGTCCTTACTACTGGCGTACCATTTAGAGTGCCAATCTTTAACAATCCCTAACCTAATGCCTACTGGATTTACTTTTTGACCCATAATTATTTACTCGCTTACGCCAACACTGATGTGGCTTGTTCGTTTAAGAATACGGTTCGCTCTTCCTTTTGCTCTAGGGCGAATTCTTTTCATAGTAGAACCTTCGTTAACGAAAACACTACTTACTTTTAATTCATCAATATCTAAACCGTCATTATGCTCAGCATTTGAAATTGCAGAACTTAAAACTTTTTTTACTAGTACTGCGGCTTTTTTATTACTAAATGTCAAAATATTCAAAGCCTCTTCGACCGGCTTATTTCTAATTTGATCAGCAATCAATCTAACTTTAAAAGCGGAGATTTTTGCGTATTTATGAATTGCCTTAGCTTCTTTCATTATGTCACCTTATACTTACTAGTTTCGGTCACCGGAGTGACTTTTAAATGTTCTTGTTGTGGCAAATTCGCCTAACTTATGACCAATCATATTCTCGTTAATTGAAACTGGAACATGTACGCGACCATTATGTATTGCTATTGTCAACCCAATCATTTCAGGAACAATAACCGAGCGACGAGACCAAGTTTTAATTGGTTTTCTGTCATTAATTTCTTGAGCCTTTAATACCTTCTTAATTAAATGCTCATCTACAAACGGTCCTTTTCTAAGTGATCTTGCCATAATTACCCTTTATTTTCTGCGACGTACGATAAGTTTATCAGTACGTTTATTACTTCGAGTCTTGTACCCTTTAGTAGGAGTACCCCAAGGAGAAACTGGATGTCTACCGCCACTTGTTTTTCCTTCACCACCACCATGAGGGTGATCAACTGGGTTCATTACAACCCCACGAACAGTTGGCCTAAAGCCTCTCCATCGAGTGGCACCAGCCTTTCCTAATTTTCTTAAACTGTGTTCTGACTTTGAGACCTCTCCAAGAGTAGCTCGACATTCAGCCAATACCTTTCTGACCTCACCTGAACGGAGCCTTAGAGTTACATAGTTTCCCTCTTTAGCAACTAATTGAACTGATGTGCCTGCACTTCTAGCAATCTGAGCACCTTTTTTTGGCTTTAACTCGACACAATGAATTACGCTACCAAGAGGAATATTACTCAAAGGCAATGAGTTACCTTTTTGAATAGCTACAGAGTTTCCTGATATAACTTGATCACCTGCTTTGATACCCTTCGGTGCAATAATATATCGTCTTTCACCATCGGTATAAAGCACTAATGCTATATTTGCACTTCTATTTGGATCATATTCAATACGCTCAACAGTAGCAGTAATGTCATCCTTATTGCGTTTAAAGTCAATAATACGATACCTCTGTTTATGCCCACCACCTCTATGTCTTACAGTGATTTTTCCGCGGTTATTACGGCCATTAATTCTATTTTTACTTTCTGTAAGAGCTGCAAAAGGTTTGCCTTTGTGTAGATCTTTATCAACGATACTGACTACAAAGCGTCTTCCTGGTGATGTTGGTTTTCTTTGTATAACTTGTGCCATAATAAATTCTCTATGAAGCTGTAGTGTCAATCATCTGACCTTCAGATACCTTGACGACTGCTTTTTTCCAATTAATTCGCTGCCCAGTTTTTCCTTTGTAAATTCTCTTCTTACCCTTTACATTAGAAGTAGTGACATTATGAACAGTAACACCAAATAGTGACTCTACTGCCGCTCTAATTTCTCTTTTAGTACTATCAGTTCTAACCTTAAAAACATACTGATTATTAGCTGAAGCCAAAGTTGATTTTTCAGACACAATAGGCCCAAGAAGGACGCTTAGTACTTTTTCTTGATTCATAACATCGCCTCTACTTTTTTAAGTGCTGCCTTAGTCATTACTACATTTTCATAACCAATTAAACTTACTGGATCGATACTTTGAGTATCACAAACACCTACATGATATAAATTACGTGAGGATAGATATAAATTTTCATCTAACTCATCAGTCATTAGTAGAGCGTCTTTAAGATCTAAAGACTTCATTAGTGAAGTAATATTTTTTGTTTTTGGTTCTGTAATTTCTAGGTCAGAAACTATCTTTAATCGATCTTTACGAAGTAATTCAGAAAAAATAACACTAATTGCTCCTTTATACATTTTTTTGTTAACTTTTTGCGAGTAGTTGCGTGGCTGTGCTGCAAAAGTTACACCACCACTTCTCCAAATAGGTCCACGTGATGTTCCAGCTCGAGCACGTCCAGTGCCTTTCTGTTTCCATGGCTTTTTACCACCACCGCTAACTGCTGAACGATTTTTTTGGGCTTTAGAGCCACTTCGTCCTGCTGCCATATATGCAGTTGTAATTTGATGAACCAACGACTCATTATAGTTACGGCCAAAAATATCGTCCGAGACTTCCTGAGAAGTGGATTTGTTTGTTTTTAAATTTAATACTTTTACTTTCATCATAAAACCTTTATATGAACTTTTTTATTAAGCTTCAGTTTCTTTACTCTCTTCAGACTTTGCTTCAACAACTGAAGTCTCTTCAGCTTCTGCTTCTGCTTCTGCTTCTAAAGCTTGATTTTCAGATAATTGCTTACTAATCTGATTATTTATACTATTCTTTTTATCTGACAAAAACACTCTGACAAATCCATTTTTAGAACCAGGAATTGCACCTTTAACTAGTAACAAATTACGTTCGTTATCAACCCTTAGAATTTCAAGGCACTCTTCAGTAACCTGAGCGTTACCCATTTGACCTGCCATTTTCTTGCCTTTAAATACACGACCTGCATCTTGACACTGACCAGTAGACCCAATAGCACGGTGAGATACTGAGTTGCCATGAGTTGCATCTTGCATACTGAAATTATGACGCTTTACACCACCTTGAAATCCCTTGCCTTTTGACTGGCCTGTTACATTAATAAAGTGGCCAGCACCAAAAAATGATATATCAAGATTTGGCATATCAGAAACATCGGAGTCATCAACTCTCATTTCCCATAGACCAAGACCTATTTCTTGAGAAGCTTTAGCATAATGACCTTTTAAAGAACGACTAACTCGACCAACTTTAGCATCACCTTTCTTATTTGTTTTTTTGCCTGTAGTTACTTGAACTGCACTATAGCCATCAGTGTCAACATTTTTAGTCTGCACTATACGGTTAGGCTCTATCTTTATAACACTTACTGAAGATGCTGAACCATCATCTGATAAAAGACGTGTCATTCCTATTTTTTGACCTACTAATGCAATTGCCATTTTGTTAATCCTTTCTATTCTATTAGTTAAGTTGGATTTTCACATCAACACCCGCAGCTAGATCTAATTTCATTAGCGCATCTACGGTTTTATCGGTTGGACTAATAACATCCATCAACCTAACATAAGTTTTTAATTCGTATTGGTCTCTAGCATCTTTATTGACATGCGGAGAAGTCAACACTGTAAAACGTTCCTTTTTTGTAGGCAAAGGGATTGGACCCCTTACACTAGCGCCTGTGCGCTTAGCTGTTTCTACAATCTCTACGGCAGATTTATCGATTAATCGATGATCAAATGCCTTTAATTTAATTCTAATATTTTGATTGCTCATTTGCCTATTTACCTTATCTAACTTCTGAAACGAAAAAACCGTCGATTATACAATGATTCGACGGTTCTAATTTAACTAATCAACTCGTAATCTTCGAGACGACTCCAGCACCTACCGTGCGTCCGCCTTCTCTGATTGCAAATCTTAAGCCTTCTTCCATTGCAATCGGAGCTAGTAACTCAACTGTCATCTTAATATTGTCACCTGGCATTACCATTTCAACGCCTGATGGCAATTGACAAGCACCTGTTACGTCCGTTGTTCTAAAGTAGAACTGTGGACGGTAGTTGTTAAAGAATGGAGTATGACGTCCACCTTCTTCTTTGCTTAGGATATAAACTTCTGCCTCAAACTTTGTGTGTGGGTTGATTGTGCCTTTCTTAGCTAGTACTTGACCACGCTCAACTTCTTCACGCTTAGTACCACGAAGTAGTACACCAACGTTATCACCTGCTTCTCCTGAGTCAAGCAACTTTCTAAACATTTCAACACCAGTACAAGTAGTCAACTGTGTATCTTTAATACCAACTATTTCAATTTCATCACCAATATTAACAACACCACGCTCAATACGACCCGTTACAACAGTACCACGGCCTGAGATTGAGAACACGTCCTCAATTGGCATTAGGAATGCTTTATCCGTATCACGCTCTGGCGTTGGGATGTATGTGTCTAGTGCTTCAACTAGTTTAAGGATAGAAGGAACACCAATATCAGATGTATCGCCTTCTAATGCTTTTAAAGCTGAACCAAAGATCACTGGTGTATCATCACCTGGGAATTCGTATTCTGTTAGTAGTTCACGGATTTCCATTTCAACAAGCTCAATTAGTTCTTCATCGTCAACCATGTCTGCTTTGTTCATATAAACAACGATGTAAGGAACACCTACCTGACGAGACAATAGAATGTGCTCACGAGTTTGAGCCATTGGTCCATCAGTTGCAGCGATTACAATAATAGCGCCGTCCATTTGCGCGGCACCAGTAATCATATTCTTGACGTAGTCAGCGTGTCCTGGACAGTCAACGTGAGCGTAGTGACGAGCTTCTGACTCGTATTCTACGTGCGCAGTTGAGATAGTGATACCACGCTCTCTTTCTTCAGGAGCATTATCAATATCTGCGTAATCCTTGAACTCACCACCACGAGCTTCAGACATAACTTTAGTCAGGGCTGCAGTTAAAGTAGTTTTACCATGGTCAACGTGACCAATTGTTCCCACATTTACGTGAGGTTTGGTTCTTTCAAATTTTTCTTTTGCCATTTTTAATCCCCTATATTCATTCAATTTACGTGGAGCTCACCACCGGATTTGAACCGGCGACCTCTTCCTTACCAAGGAAGTGCTCTACCGACTGAGCTAGGTGAGCACAGTCCTAACCACATGGAGCGGGTGATGGGAATCGAACCCACCTCATTAGCTTGGAAGGCTAAGGTAATACCAATATACGACACCCGCAATTTCCTATTCTCATGTTTCTCTGGTGGAGGGAGTTGGATTCGAACCAACGTACTCAGAGAGAACGGATTTACAGTCCGTCGCCTTTAACCACTCGGCCACCCCTCCAAAAAAACAATCAGACATTATCCCATAACTAATTTCGCTTAGCAAGGATTAAATAGGCTAAATAAAAGGTTTTTAGGAGTTTATTTTAAGCGTGAAACACCGCTCTTAACTGCCGCATCAAAAATAGCTTTTGGTACGAGTTCGATTAGCCTTGGATCAAAAGGCTTTGGAATAAAGTAATCTTTACCAAAACTCAGTTCTTTAATTTGATAAACCTCCAATACCGATTCTGGAACAGGTAGTTTTGCTAGGTCTTTAAGTGCATGAACAGCAGCAATTTTCATTTCAGTATTAATAATTTTAGCGTTAGCATCAAGCGCACCTCTAAAAATATATGGAAAACCGAGAACATTATTCACCTGATTTGGATAATCACTTCGACCTGTAGCCATTAATACATCATCTCGACAATCATAAACATCAGAAGGTGAAATTTCTGGATCAGGATTAGATAGTGCAAAAATTATTGGTTTATCAGCCATTGATTTGACCATTTTTTGAGAGACAAGATTACCTCTTGCGACCCCAATAAATACATCAGTACCATCCATAGCATCAGAGAGTGTTTTTTTATCAGTTTCTATTTCAAACAGAGCCTTATATTTATTTACTTTTATTTTTCTATTTTTAGATACAATACCGTTACGATCAACTAAAAGCATATTTTCCCTTTTAATTCCAATTTCTTCTAACAAATTTAAAGTAGCTATACCTGCTGACCCTCCTCCAGCACAAACAACCTTTACTTTACTGGGGTTCTTTCCTTGAATCTCAAGAGCATTCAAAAGGGCTGCAGTAACAATAATTGCAGTTCCATGTTGATCATCATGAAATACAGGAATATTAAGTTCATCTATCAAACGCTCTTCAATTTCAAAACAACGTGGAGCAGAAATATCTTCTAAATTAATGCCTCCAAAAGTAGGGGAAATATTCTTTATTGTATTAATAATTTCATCAACATCCTGAGTATCAAGCTCAATATTAAAAACATCAATATCAGCAAATCGCTTAAATAAAACAGCCTTACCTTCCATCACAGGTTTTGCTGCTAAGGGCCCAACATTACCCAGTCCCAAAACAGCTGAACCATCTGTAATAACTGCTACAAGATTCCCTTTAATGGTAAATTCATTTACAGAATTTGGATTCTTTATGATTTCTCTAACAGGTGCTGCAACTCCTGGACTGTATGCCAAGCTTAAGTCTTCTTCACTATTAAGATTTTTAATTGAAGATACTGTAATCTTTCCTGGACGATCTTGTCGATGATAATCCAGTGCTTTTTCATGAAATTCTAGAGACATGCTTGTGCTGAGTTAATTGAAAAATGCCATTATATAGATGTTTTATAGTGCATTTAAAAGATTTATTATTAGGTTCAATAACAATTGAAATCAATTCAAGTATTAGTTATTCTTTAAATAATTCACCTAATAAAATATCAGCTTTAAGTGTATCTAGAGAGGCATTAAGTGTTGTTTCTTCAAAATCTGAAAGCTCGCCATAACTAAGTATTTCTTCAACACCATTTTTCCCCAAAAGAACAGGTTGCGCAAAAAAGCGAGCCTTATCTCCAGAACCTTCAACATATGTACACTCAACTATACCTTTTTCACCATTAAGTGCGCGAACAAGAGATAGTCCAAATTTTGCAGCAGCTTGACCCATTGATAAAGTAGCAGAGCCACCTCCAGCCTTTGCTTCAACAACCTCAGTACCAGCGTTCTGGATACGTAATGTCATCGCAGCAGCCTCATCTGCATTAAATTGAAATCCAGACTGAGAGAGTAATGGCAATATAGTAATCCCCGAATGCCCTCCAATAACTGGAACATTTACATCTTCAGGGCTTACACCATTGACTTCAGCAACAAAGGTATTTGAACGGATAATATCTAGCGTTGTAATCCCAAATAACCGTGCTGGATCATAAACACCTTTTTGTTTTAAGATACTAGCAGCAATAGCAACAGTAGTGTTGACAGGATTTGTAATTATGCCAATTAATGCTTTTGGGCAAGTATCTGCACAAATAGAAACAAGATTTTTTACAATTCCTGCATTAATATTAAAAAGATCTGATCGATCCATACCTGGCTTGCGTGCAACGCCAGCTGATATTAATACAATATCAGCACTTACTAGAGCGGGTGAAGGATCTTCCCCAGAAAACCCTGTTACTTTCACATCAGTTGGGATATGACTTAAATCTGCTGCAACACCTGGTGTTACGGGTGCGATATCATATAATGAAAGTTCAGTACCATTTGGCAGCTGTGTCTTTAATAATAAAGATAGTGCTTGTCCAATACCCCCAGCGGCTCCTAAAATTGCAACTTTCATAACACCTCCTAAAAAAAATAAAACATAACCATATAACTAGGCCAACAATTAATCATCAACTAGATTGTTAAGATCAAAATAAGTCTAACTTTCACTTATCAGATTCAAAGTAAGTTATTCATAGAAGCAATGTTGCTCACAGAAATCTCTTTCGGACAAATCACTTCACAATGACGATGATTTGAACAACTTCCAAAACCTTCTTCTTCCATCTGATTTATCATCCTTTCTGCACGCTTTTTACTTTCAATTTTTCCATGTGGTAACCGTTCAAAATGATTTATTTTTGCAGCAACAAACAAGCTTGCTGAAGCATTTGGACATACTGCAACACAAGCGCCACATCCTATACAAGTGGCAGAGTCAAATGCGCAATCAGCATCATCTTTATTGATTAATTGAGAATTAGCTTCAGGTGCAGAACCAACAGAAACTGAAATAAACCCTCCAGACTGAATTATTCGATCAAATGACTCTCGCATTACCGCTAAATCTTTAACAATTGGAAAGCTTTTTGCACGCCATGGTTCAATCCAAAGTTCATGCTGATTAGCGTAATCTCTCATATAGAGCTGACAGGTTGTAGTTGCTTTTTTTTGACCATGTGGATGGCCATTTATAACAAGTGAGCATGTACCACAAATCCCCTCTCTACAGTCATGATCAAAAACAATACAATCCTCTCCTTTATCAATAAGTTGTTCATTTAGCTGGTCAAGCATCTCTAAAAATGAAGTATCACTATCAATGTTATCTATCTGATAGGTAACAAAATTCCCTGTACTTTGAGTATTTTTTTGGCGCCAAATATGTAGAATAAAATTCATTTATAATCCCTCAAGGTTGGCTTAATAAATTCAAAATTAAGGTGCTCTTTATGTAGCGTTGGATCAGTATCCTTATATTCCCATGCTGCTACATAGCCAAACTTCTCATCATCCCTCATTGCATCACCACTTTCAGCTAAATATTCAAGACGTGCATGAGCGCCACAAGATTCTTCACGATCTAAAGCATCAATACACATTAAATGTCCTAGCTCGATAAAATCAGCAACTCTGCCTGCTTTCTCTAAAGTTTGGTTAAAATCACTTTCTATACCTGTAACCTTAATGTTTTTCCAAAAGTCTAACTTTAGTTCTTTTATATTTTTTATAGCAGCTTTAAGCATGTCCTCATCCCTTGACATTCCGCAAGCAGCCCACAATATAGTTCCTATTTTTTTATGAAAATAATCTGGAGAATGCATCGGTTTTGGTGCATTCATGAGCTTATCTATACGAGCCTTAACTGACTCAATTGATGCAATAACTTCTGGGTGATCATCACCCACCTCTTCAAATTTAGTGCGAGCTAGGTAGTTAGCCACCGTTTGAGGGGCTATAAAATACCCATCTGCCAAACCTTGCATTAATGCAGATGCTCCTAGGCGATTTGCCCCATGATCAGAAAAGTTAGCCTCTCCACACGCGAACAAACCATCAATAGTTGTCATTAAGTTGTAATCCACCCATAATCCGCCCATTGTATAGTGGGGAGCTGGATAAATTTTCATTGGAACTTCATAAGGATTCTCACCTGTAATGCTTTTATACATATCAAATAAGTTGCCATATTTTTCTTTAACTTTATCAATTCCAATTTTTTCAATTACCGAAGAAAAATCAAGATAAACACCTAATCGCTGATTGTTAAATACTGATCCTACTCCTCTACCCTCATCACAAATGCCCTTCAAAGCTCTCGAAGCGATATCTCTTGGCACTAAATTAGCAAAAGCTGGATACATTCGTTCAAGAAAATAGTCTCTATCTTCCTCATTAATATCATTTGGATCTTTGTCACAATCTTCTGCGCTTTTTGGCGACCATATTCGACCATCATTGCGCAACGATTCACTCATCAAAGTTAATTTAGACTGACTATCTCCAGTTGGCGGAACACATGTTGGATGAATTTGAGTAAAACTTGGGTTTGCAAAATAGGCACCATTTTTAAAAGCTCGCCATGTCGCAGAAGTATTGCAACCCAAAGCATTAGTAGAAAGATAGTAAGCATTACTATAACCACCAGTGCACATTACTACGCAGTCAGCAACATGCGATGAAATTTCGCCACTAACTAAATTTCGAACCACGACTCCACGGGCCTTACCATCAATAATGATAATCTCCAACATTTCAGTTCTAGACTGATGTTTTACTTTTCCAGAAGCTATTTCTTTACTCATTGAACTATAGGCGCCTAACAATAGCTGTTGGCCAGTTTGGCCTCGAGCATAAAAAGTACGAGAAACTTGAGTTCCACCAAAAGATCTGTTTGCTAAATAACCACTGTACTCTCTTGCAAAAGGAACACCTTGTGAGACTGCTTGGTCAATAATATTGCAACTTAATTGAGCTAAACGGTATATATTTGACTCTCTTGCACGAAAATCACCGCCCTTAATTGTGTCGTAAAAAAGCCTCCAAGTACTATCGCCATCATTTTGATAATTCTTACTTGCGTTAATTCCGCCCTGAGCAGCAATAGAATGTGCTCTGCGAGGACTATCGTTATAGCAAAAAGATTTGATATTATAGCCCGCCTCACCTAGCGTAGCGCACAATGAGGCACCAGCTAAACCTGTTCCTATAACAATAATATTATATTTTTTTCGATTCTGTGGTGCAATTAAGGCCAATTCAAATAAATGTTTTTCCCATCTATTTTCCAAAGGGCCTGTAGGCACATTAGGGTTAAACTTATGCATATAAAATACCAAATGGAATGGAAACAAAGCCTACCATAATTACTAGAACAATAATAAGCGCCAAACCTTTACATTGCTTACTAGTAATTCCTAAAGTTTGTAATACATTAGTCAAACCATGATGAAGATGTGTCGATATTGCAACCATCCCCAAACCATAAACAGCCCACATTAATGGTTTTTGAAAAATTGACTGAAGTTCAGAATAAAGATCGACTGGATCTATGGTAAGCATTTGAACGCTATGAATCACTATAAAAATCAAAATTATAGAAGCCCCTGACCAAGCAACTACCCTTGGAACAGCTTTAGGATAGGGTTTTTTATAACCTTCACCGAAACTCTCGTTATTAGATAATTGCCTTGTAATTGCAATTACAACATGAAATACAATTGTGAGTGCTAATAAGGCAAGCAATATAGGATACAAAAGTGAGCTATTGAGCCAGACATAAAAACTACTAAAAGCAGCTTCACCCGAATGAAAAGTTAAAACACTAAAAAGATGAAATATTAGATACAGAAACCAAAAAAGTCCAGCAATAGCCATCATTTTCTTTAAACGAACAGTGTGATTTCTATTAGAGTTCATCAAATTCTTGACGTTGCTGAAGATTTTCTTTATTAATTGTATGATATTTCATACTATTCATCAAATAACTATTAAATAGAATAAGCTTTAATTAAGGATTAGTATTATATTTTAATAGAGTCTGAATTTTATTCTTAATTTATCTACCTTTTAAATATTTTTATATAATGAAATTAAATTAAATCATATATCTAAGTATGACTCCATTGAATCATCCAATGCATCAAGCCATGGCGTATGATGCGGTGGTGACTGAGTTCCTGTCATAAGGGATTTATGAGACTTATCTCTAAAAGTCATAATATTCTCTTTCTTATTATTCTTCCAATCTAAAAAAGTTAATCTCATGCCTTCAATATCAAAATTTGGGTAATCCGTTTCATCCACTAACATCTGTATATAGTCACCTTGAAATTTATATGCGTAAGCTACACTTGGGTCTGCTGTTTCAAGTTCATGCCACTCTTTTGTGTGAGACTGCATCTCTTTAAAAGAAGGTAACTGAATCCTACCCAGAATAACATCCCTCGCATACCATGCTTGAGCATCAAACATATTAAAGGTGTACCACTGGTCTTGCATACCTAGATACATCATCTGAGGATTCTTTTCCCAAACAACTCCCTTATAAAGCCCCAATGGATACAAAATATTATTTGTCTCTAAACGTAATGAGTCAGGCAAGAATGGAAAATGGTGAATATAACCCGTACACAAAATAATTGCATCGACGTCTTTAGTGCTTCCATCAACAAAATGTACTGTATTGTCTTCTACTTTTACTATCGCAGGCTTTTCTTCCCAGTTATCTGGCCATTTGAAATCCATTGGCGCAGTGCGATAACTGCTGGTAATGGATTTAGCACCATATTTATAACACTGAGAACCAATATCTTCAGCCGAATAACTGCTACCAACAACCAAGATATCCTTACCTTTAAACTCTAGTGCATCTCGAAAGTCATGGGCATGCAGTATCCTTCCGTTAAAGTGACTAAAGCCTTCATACTCTGGAACATTTGGAGTTGAAAAATGACCCGATGCAACTACTACATAGTCAAACTCTTCTGTGTAAGTCTTCTCATTTTCAAAGTCGTGCACCCTTACTGTGAACATTTTTGTTTCATCACTAAAGGTTACATCTCTAACTACAGAATTAAATCTAATCTTATCTCTAACACCTGCCTTAATGACTCTCCCTTGAATATAATCGAAGAGAACTTCTCTTGGAGGATAAGAGGCTATTGGATGGTCAAAGTGATCTTCAAAATAATAATCTGCAAACTCTAGAGCCTCTTTTGGTCCGTTAGACCATAAATAGCGATACATACTACTATGAGCAATTTCACCATGCTTATCGAGACCTGTTCGCCAGCTATAGTTCCACAATCCACCCCAATTATCTTGCTTTTCAAAGCACACAATTTCTGGCACATCTATGCCATCCTCTTCTGCAGATTTGAATGCTCTTAATTGAGCTAATCCACTTGGCCCTGCCCCAATAATCCCGACTCTCTTTTTCATTATTTCTCCTATACTGAATTGATATTACATAAATTTAAATAACCACAATAATTCTAGGTTATTAGAATAATTTTATAGAAATTCCCATAATTATTTATCTTAATTATAGGAATATTTTTCAATATATTTCTTAATTTTATTCAATTTACAAAAGAAAGTATATTGTGGATATTTATGGTAAATAATTAAAAAAATTATTGTATATTTTATATTATATTATTAATCATTTTCTTACCAAAAAGGCGTTAATAAATAAGACAAGATGAAGATTATATGCAAAACAACAAGCTATAAAGCCTAATGGATGCATAATCAATTGTGGTGATATATGGTAAATAATGGTATAAAATGGATTTATGTTTCGTGGAATTCATCTCTTATCAATTGATGCAAAAGGTAGAATAAAAATTCCCACCTGTCATCAAGAGCAGATTGACAAGGCTTGTTCCGGTCAAATGGTTCTTAGCGTTCATCCTGATGATGATTGTTTAGTTCTTTACCCATTAACTGATTGGCAAAACCTTGAAAGAAAAGTTTCAAAACTACCCTCTTTAAATGTTCACTCCAAAAGACTTTCTAGAAAACTTATCGGCCATGCTAGCGAATGTGATTTGGATAAGATTGGTAGAATCTTAATCCCAAGCTCTCACAGAAATTATGCAGATTTAAAATCCAAAGCCATTTTAAGTGGGCAAGGTCATAGTTTTGAAATTTGGGATGAGCAATCATGGAAAACGCAAATTGAAAAACTCGAAAAATTAAGTACTCAAGTTGAAATCCCTGAAGAAATTTTAAAACTTTCACTTTAAGATGATGTATCAATTAAGAGAATTGGTTCAATGATAGAATCAAACCATCATGAATCAGTGCTTTTCAATGAATCTATAGAGGGCCTTAATATAAAGACTGATGGTGTCTATGTTGATGCCACCCTAGGTAGATGCGGACATACCAAGGGAATACTCAAAAATCTCGGAAATTCTGGAAAGGTTATTGGTCTTGATCAAGACATGGACGCAATCAACTATGCACGAATAAATCTACCAGATCCACGCTTAACAACAATTCATTGTAATTTTTCAAAGCTACAAGATAATCTTAGTCAATTAAATTTATTAGGAAAAGTGAATGGAATATTAATGGATTTAGGCATTTCTTCACCTCAAATTGATAATGCTGACAGAGGGTTTAGTTTTAATAAAGATGGCGCACTTGATATGAGGATGGATCAAACACAAACCGTTACTGCGGCCAGCTGGTTAAGAGATAGCAACGAGACTGAAATTGCAAATGCTCTTTATCAGTATGGCGAAGAAAAAAGAAGTAGAGTTATTGCATCAACTATTAAAGAGTATCAAAAAAATAACGACCTAAACTCTACTCTTGAGCTAGCAAACCTTATCTCTACTGTTGTAAGGCCTGGCAAAAAAAAACATCCAGCCACTCGATCATTTCAAGCAATTAGAATCGTGATTAATGACGAGTTAAAAAAACTATCAGAGGTACTTGATCAAAGCATTGGAGCCCTATCAACGAATGGAAGGCTGGCTATAATTACGTTCCATTCAATTGAAGATCGAATTGTTAAGCAATTTATCCGTAAACATTCGCGCCCTAAAGAGATATTAAAGGGCTTACCTATAAGAACTGATGATAACTCTCAATGCATCCTAAAAGATTTGGGGAAAATTAAACCTTCTAAACAAGAGATATTAAGTAATAGAAGATCTAGAAGTGCCATTTTGAGATTGGTAGAAAAATGCTAGCAATCTTGAAAAAATCATTCATTATCAACACTTTATTATTAATCTTAATAATTTCACTTTCAATAATGAGTATTCATTGGCATCACCAAATGTATTTACTTTACAAACAAGAAAAAATAGTTAAAGAACAACATGAGCACACTAATGCAATAAATAGACAGCTATTAATGGAGTACTCTGAATTTCAAAGTGGCGTTTCGATCTTTCAAATATCACAAGAAAAACTATTAATGTTTCCACCAACTAAAACTAAAGACGTTTCAATATGAAAATCAAAAGAGTTCAAAATTACTGGAATAGGCAAGCTTTAGTCAAAATATTTTTTATTGCAATAGTATTTATTTTTATCTATAGAGCTTTTAGCATTACAGACATCAAGGCAAATGATGTATCTCTAAAAATTAAGGCATCAAATAAAGCTGAACTAACAATTAAAGAAAATAGTATAAGAGGAAATATCCTAGATAGAAAAGGAAATATCCTTGCTATTAATCTAATTCATAAAAAAATTAATCTTGATCCAATGATTATTCAAGATGAATATATAGAAGCTTTGGCAGAAGCTTTGATGATTCCTATTGAAGAATTTAGGGATGCTATTGAAAACAAGAGGGCAAATAATCGAAAATATTACATAGCTAGGAAAAACTTAAAAGTGACTGACCCTATTCTCAAAAATATTGCAAGATTAAAACAAAAAAAACAATGGTTAAACGTTTGTGAAACTAAATTGATAGCGCCTTCCAATAACTTAATTGATAAAGCTAAATTATTGATTGGTATTAAACCAGAAATAAAAGAAAAAATTGAAAGAAAATCATGTGATAACAAAATAATTGCTGGAGTAGCTATTGAATCTAACGGTTTTCGCTACTATCCAAAAAAAGATTCAATAGCACCATTACTTGGAAAAACTAACATAGAGAATGCTGGCGTTTTTGGTATTGAGGCTGAGTATGATCAATATTTAGCTGGAATTGATGGTGTTAAAAAAATTACTGACAACAAAGAAGGCTCCAGCATCTACTATGAAACTAAAATAATTAAAGAATTTGAAAATGGTACAGATATTAATTTAACGATTGATGCAGATATTCAATTTCATGTATTCAACGCTATAAAAGAGCAAGCGGAATTTCATGAAGCAGATGCTGCATCTGCTATTGTGCTGTCGCCAAATGGTGAGATACTCGCTCTCGCTAACTACCCTTCAACAGATCCAAACAACCATCAAAACTATAGTGCTGATGATTACCGAAATCGCGTCTTATCTGATAAAACTGAGCCAGGCTCAACAATGAAACCATTTACAATGCTTTTAGCTTTAGATAAAGGTGTGATTAGTGCAACCGATGATGAATTAATTGATGTTACTGAACGAATTGGAAAGATATTGCCAGATAATAAATATTTTGAAATGACAATCCAACTTATTCTAGAAAAATCACATAATCTTGGCACAATTGTAGTTTCTGAAAGACTTGAGAATGAGGATTTTTATAACTCTTGGAATAAATTAGGATTTGGAAAATCACTAGGTCTGATGCCAAGTGTTGAAAACCCTGGACAATTAAGGCACTATAGCAAATGGGGTTTAAGTGATAAACGCTCATTATCCTTCGGTCATGGGCCTATGACTACAAATCTAGCGCAGCTAGCTAGAGCCTACCTCATATTTGCAAATGAAGGCGCTTTACCTTCACTCAAACTTATAAAAAACACATATGATGATCAAATGCAGCAAGTATTTACTCCAGAATCAACCCGAAGGATTGCAGAAATACTTGACTCAGTTGTCTCCATGAAGGGCTCAGGATATCGTGCAGTTATCGATGGCTATGAGATTGCAGGAAAAACGGGTACAGCAGAAATGGTTATAGATGGAAAATACAGTAAAGATGGAGCTAAGCGTACCTATTTTGTAGGTTTTTCACCAGTGGTTAATCCTAAATATATTATGGCTGTTAGGCTTGATTACCCTAAAAAATGCTTTGTTTCTTGGGACCCAACTTTGAGAAATCGATGTGAAGGCTCAAACTCTGCCGCTATGGCATTTAAAAAAGCAATGGAAAGAATACTTATTAATGATCCAGAGATTCAGTCAAAGTTAGAAAGCTAATTTTTTTTCTTGGAATTTGAATTAACCTTACCCTTCATAATTTTTTCCATTACGATCTTTTGTTCTTCATAAGTTTTTGCTGAAGAAATAGAAGCTTTTGTTGATTTTCTTTCATAGTATTTCTCAGCGGCTGTCAAAGCATAACTAAACTCCTCTTTAGCTTCATACTCACTTAAAAATGGCTCCAATACACTTAACTCTTCCAGACGTGAATAAATCCTAGGTTTAGCCTTATAGGGCATCAATAGAGCCTCCTTAGTAAGGTCTACTTCAACCTGAGAAAAACGAATTAACTCAACTAAAACATCTGACTTTGGCAGCCTTCTTGCTCGCTCTTCAATTACGCTAGAAGACTCAGGATCGTTAACTAAAGAAGGGTAATTTATTACGCATGAAATCATTCTTGACATCAAACTCTTCATGCTCGACGATGAAGTTGCTTTTATATCTATGCGATAAGGTTGATTTGTTGGTTGATCAATTTCATATGGATTTCCATCAAATACCGGGGGTTCATTTAAAGTATTCTGCTCTATGGCTTTCTCTACATGAGAAATATTTTGACCAATTGTTTCAGCAACGCCCTCGATTAATTGCTGGCGATATATAGGATAGGTAACTAAATTAATTAATGCAGCAGTTTTTTCTAAAAATAGGGTTTTTCCTTCAATTGTTTCAAAAGGAACCTCTGACTTAATATGATCAAATAAAAAACTTGAAAGAGTTTGAGACTCTTTAACTCTATTCGTAAAGGATTTTACTGACTCACGTTTAATTAAAGTATCTGGATCCTCGCCCTCAGGCAAAATCAAAAATTTAATGAGTAAACCAGCGGTAATAGCTGGTAATGACGTCTTTAACGCCTTCCATGCTGCATCACGACCTGCCTTGTCGCCATCAAAGCAAAAAACAATAGTTTCAGCAGAGCGAGATAAAACTTGTAAATGAGCAGGCGTAGTCGCAGTTCCAAGAGTCGCAACAACGCTCGTTATACCCTGTTGATGAAGAGCTATGACATCCATATAGCCTTCAACTACTAAAATATAATCAATCCTTCGGCTATACTTGCGACAGTGATATAAGCCATAAAGCTCTTTTGATTTTGAGAATAGAGGCGTTTCAGGTGAATTTAAATATTTTGGATTATCTTTACTTGATAAAACTCTTCCACCAAAACCAATAACATTTCCTTTTGTATTGTGAATTGGAAACATTAAGCGATCACGAAAACGATCATAGTAATCATTTTCCTTATCTTTTTTTGATACCAACATCCCCATTACCACAAGATCCTGAATAGACTCCTCACTACTTTTGTAGTTGTCAAAAAGATTACTCCAACCCGGCGCTGCAAAACCAAGCTCGAATCGTTTAGCTATACTGCCGCTTATGCCTCGTTTTTTAGCATAATCAACTACTTTCTTTTTTGCAGGGGATTGTTTTAACTGATTCTGATAAAAACTACTGAGTTCTGCCATTAAATTATTGTAGCGCTTAAAGCGCGAATCAACTGGCTTAGCAGTTTGGTCATAAATGACAGAAATGCCTGATTCACCAGCTACAGTTTCGATTGCCTCAACAAAAGCTAAATGATCAAACTTCATTATAAAATCAATTACTCCACCACTCTCACCACAACCAAAGCAATGATAAATTTGCTTAGTAGGTACGACAGTAAAAGAAGGTGTTTTCTCTTCATGGAAGGGGCAGCAAGCCTTATAGTCCTTCCCTGCCTTCTTTAATGACACACGCTTATTAATTAGACCAACAATATCTACTCTATTAGGTAAATCATTGATAAAATCTCTGTCAATAAATGGCATAATTTATAAGGTTATTTTTACTTTCATTTCTTTTTATTTTAATGTTAAAAATCGAATTTATTCACCCTAAATTTTTACCAACCTGGATATTAATTTTACTAATGCGAATTGGGGTTTTTATTCCCTTTCAATACCAAGTAATCCTTGGCAAAATAATCGGCAAGGTTATTTATCCTTTTATGTCAAAATTACGGGCAACAGCCTATTCTAATATCTCTAACTGTTTTCCAGAAAAAAAACAACCACAGGTTACTTTATTAGTTAAGAAGCATTTTGAAGCAATTGGTATTAGTCTTTTTGAAACAGCAAATGCTTATTATGGAAGCGATAGAAAAATTAAAAAATTATTCACTATCAGCAATGAACATCATTTTAGAGATGCCTTAAAAAAAGAAGGTGGCATTATTTTGCTTTGCTCGCATTTTATGCCACTGATGTTAGGCAGTCGTGCATTACTTATTAACAATACAATAGCTAATATTTACCGCCCTCAAAATAATCCGTTATTTGACCAAGTTATGGTTAAAGGTTACATGAAAAATGGTGCTGTAATGATTAAAAGTACTGATACCAGATCAATCATAAAAGCTATAAATAACAGCCTACCAATTTGGTATGCTCCAGACCAAGACCTAGGAATTAATAATAGTGTTTTTGCACCTTTATTTGGTATTGAAACTGCAACAGCAACAGCTACTGCAAGACTTGCTAAAAATAATAATACTCGGGTTATTCCATACAGTTTTATCAGAACTAAGAATGGATACGAAATGTCATTTGAAAAACCGCTTGAAAATTATCCAAGTGATGATCCTATTAACGATGCGTTTATTACTAACCAAATTTTAGAAAAACAAATAAACAGAGCACCAGAACAATATTTATGGATTCATCGTCGCTTTAAGACAAGGCCAGAGGGTGAAGAAAATTTTTACAAATATAATTAAAATATTCTATTAGAAATAAAACAATTAAAAAAAATAGCGTATAATTTGCAACTTAATTTTTGTCACATCTAACGTTTTATTATGTCAATTGATACACAAGCTATTATTAAAGAATATCAAAAAGATGAAAGTGATACTGGCTCTGCCGATGTTCAGGTTGCCCTATTAACTGCACGAATCAAGCATTTAACTGAGCACTTTAAAACACATAAAAAAGATCACCACTCTAGAAGAGGACTTCTTCGCTTGGTATCCCAGCGTAAAAAATTACTTTCTTATGTTAAGAATAATGATATTGCCTCTTATTCAAATTTAATTTCACGTTTAGGATTAAGAAAATAATCATTAAAGTTGAAATTAAATAAAAGCCCCTATTTTGGGGCTTTTTTATTGGTTGTCGATTAAAATAGAGACATGGAACTCTCAGCTAATTATCAAAACATATCTGATCTCAAAAGACGATTGAGCGCTTTATCTGAGTATTTAGATGTTGATGAGAAAAGAGATCGCTTAGAAGAAGTAAGATTAGAGCTAGAAAATCCAGAGATATGGTCTAACCCTGATAAAGCAAAAGCTTTAGGAAAAGAAAAAGTTCAACTCGAAACACTTTGCAGTGCATTTGAACATTCCTCTGGTGTTTTAAATGATGCTAAAGAACTTCTCGAGATGGCAGAGACAGAGAATGAGGAAGACGCAGTTAAGGGAATTATTTCTGATTTAAATGACATAGAAACTTCAATAGCTTCATTTGAATTTCAGCGAATGTTTAGTGGGGAAATGGATCAAAATTCTGCTTACTTGGATATTCAATCTGGCTCTGGAGGAACAGAGGCTCAAGACTGGGCTGAAATGTTATTACGTATGTATTTACGTTGGGGTGATAAGCACAATTTCAAAGTTAAGCTTATCGAAGTTTCTGCTGGTGAAGTTGCTGGTATTAAATCTGCAACTATTCACTTTGATGGCGACTATGCATTTGGTTGGCTCAGAAGTGAAATAGGGATCCATCGATTAGTACGTAAATCACCTTATAATGCTAATGCGAAAAGACACACCTCATTTTCTTCAGTATTCGTATCTCCTGAGGTTGATGATGATATTGAAATTGATATTAATCCTGCAGATCTTCGTATAGATACATATCGCGCTTCTGGGGCAGGTGGACAACATGTTAACAAAACAGAATCAGCAGTCAGAATTACTCATTTACCAACATCAACTGTTGTTCAATGTCAAGATGGTCGATCACAGCATGCTAATAAAGATCAAGCAATGAAGCAATTAAAATCAAAACTTTATGAACTTGAGACACAGAAAAGAAACAGCGAAAAACAAGAACTTGAAGATTTAAAATCAGATATCGGTTGGGGCCATCAAATCCGATCATATGTCCTTGATCAGTCACGCATTAAAGACTTAAGAACGGGTGTTGAGAGTAGCAATACTCAAGATGTTTTGGATGGAAATATAGATCAATTTATTGAAGCAAGCCTTAAAGCAGGGCTCTAGAATATAAATAACTTCATCTCGCTGTATTGCATCGGTAAAATTGTTTCATTAAAAATAATGCACATCAAATGAACGCTGTAGACAAAATCCAATTTAATGAAAAAGGGTTAGTGCCTGTAATAACTCAGGACTTTGTAACAAGTGAGGTCTTAATGATGGCTTGGATGAATAAAGAAGCCTTATCTCTAAGTATAAAAACTCAAAAGGTCGTTTACTTCTCTAGATCTAGGCAAAAGTTATGGTTCAAAGGGGAAGAGTCTGGACATACTCAACAAATCATTGAGATTTATACCGACTGCGACCAGGACGTTATTATGCTCAAAGTGAATCAAAAAGGTGGTATTGCTTGTCATACTGGTCGTGCTAATTGTTTTTTTAATAAATTAGAGAATAATAAATGGGTAAGTATTGCTGAGGTAATAAAAGACCCTAAAGAAATCTATGGATAAAATTCTACTGAACTTAGAGAAGATACTAGAGCAACGAAAAACTGCATCTCCAGATAAATCCTATGTTGCCTCTTTATACAATGAAGGCACCAATAAAATATTAGAAAAAATTAGTGAAGAGTCAGAAGAAGTAATTATGGCTGCTAAAAATGAAGGGAATGCAGAAATCATTCATGAAATTGCAGATCTATGGTTTCATACCTTAGTCTTACTTCGTCACAAAAATATTAGCGTTAAAGAAATTGAATCTGAATTAGCTCGCCGTTTTGGAATATCAGGGCATGAAGAAAAAGATTCTAGAAATAAATAGATTACATAAATACTATATTTATTCTAATAACTCAATAGCACTTATAATTCCATCTGCGACGTCAGTAATTCTTTTATTTTTATCCATCGCCGTCTTACGAAGTATTTGGTAAGCCTCATCTTCGGTGATTTTTTTATGCTTCATTAATAAGCCTTTTGCTTTTTCTACTGCCTTTCTCTCGGCTAACTGACTTCGAGTGGCATCTAGCTCGTCTTTGAGTGCCTGAAACTCCCTAAAACGCGCAATCGCAACATCAATAATTGGCTGAACTCTCTTCTCTTCAAGACCGTCAACAATATAAGCATTAACACCTGACTTAATAGCAGTACCTGCCATGTGTTCTTCAGAACTTTCAGTAAACATAACAATAGGTTTAGGCTTAGTCTTATTGACATCTCTCAGGTTAGCAAAAACAGCCTCATCTGGAATATCAGCATTAACAATAACAACGTCAGCATGGGTAATTTCATTGCTAGTTGCAAGATTGGAGGTTCCATCTAAACGACAAATTACTTCATGACCTTTATCTTGAAGGGCACGACGAAGAATAGCAGAGCGCCCCATATTCTCATCGACTAAAATAATTTTAAGCGCTGTCTGTTTCATTTTAATTTGATTCATTTGAACTTTTTTTATTGAGCATCACTATACCTCATTAAGCTTGTCTTTCTCATACAATTAGTTTGATTATTTAATTAAACATAAATTAATAGCATCAGCTGGCGGCGAAATGAATAATAATCCGCCAGCTTAGCCATAAAACCTCTACTCCAAGGAGATAAAATAGAAGCTACAAAATAAAGAAGTAATACCACTCCTTAATTTGATTCTTTTATTACACATTACTTAGATACAAACTCTGGGTAAGCTTCTAATCCACATTCAGTAAGATCTACACCATCGTCTTCTTCTTCCGCGCTAACACGTATTCCCATAATAGATTTAAGTGCATACCAAACCAGTCCAGAGGCAATAAATACCCATACAAAAATGGTTACAGCGCCAATTAGCTGACCAGAAAATGTGACATCACTGTTAGTAAGTGGTACAGCCAAGAGGCCCCATAATCCAACAACTCCGTGAACTGAGATTGCACCGACTGGGTCATCAATTCTCAGTTTGCGATCAAACCATACTATCGAGAGAACTACAAGAATTCCTCCAACAGCTCCAATTAGAGTTGCTACTAAGGCACTTGGCGTGTCTGGACCAGCTGTAATTGCTACAAGGCCTGCCAGGGCACCGTTTAGTGCCATTGTTAAGTCTGCCTTACCGAACCAAATCTTAGCAAATAGAAGTGCTGCTATTACACCGCCAGCTGCTGCTGCATTTGTATTAACAAATACCATTGCAACTGCATCAGCGCTCTCCTTACTAGCCATTGCTAATACCGAGCCACCGTTAAAGCCAAACCAACCCATCCACAAAATAAATGTACCGAGAGTAGCCAAAGGTAGGTTTGCACCTAAAATTGGTTTCGAATTTCCAGCTTCATCATATTTTCCCTTTCTTGGGCCAAGCAATAAAACACCTGCAAGTGCTGCTGAAGCTCCTGCCATATGAACAATACCGGAACCAGCAAAATCATAAAATCCAAAATCACTTAAAGAGTATAGGCCAAAAACACTTGCACCTCCCCATGTCCATGATCCTTCTAAAGGATAGATAATGGTCGTAAATATTACGGCAAAAGCAAAGAAACTAAATAACTTCATTCTCTCCGCAACTGCTCCAGAAACTATAGACATTGAAGTAGCTACAAATACTACTTGAAAATAGAAGTCTGAGGCATTAGAGTAGGTCTCTCCTTGCCCACTTATTCCTGATAATAATGCTCCACCACCATACATCAAGTCATAGCCATAAATCATATACATCGTACAAGCAATGGCAAATAAACCAATATTTTTAGTTAAGATTTCTGCTGTATTTTTAGTTCTCACTAATCCAGCCTCAAGCATTGAGAAACCTGCTGCCATCCACATAACTAATGCACCCATTACTAAAAAGTAAAAGGTATCAAGGGCGTATTGTAATTCAAATATTTGATTTTCCATAAGTTTCCCCTATACTGCGTCTGGACCAGTTTCACCCGTACGAATACGAACTACCTGTTCCAAACTTGATACAAAAATTTTACCGTCGCCAATCTTGCCACCATTGATCTTGCAAGCAGAAGTGATGGACTCTATGACTTCATCAAGTTGCTCCTTAGTGATGGCGATCTCTATCTTTACTTTAGGTAAAAATTCAACTACAAATTCCGCTCCCCGATAAAGTTCAGTATGGCCTTTCTGTCTGCCAAAACCTTTAACTTCAGTTGCTGTAACGCCAGTTACATTTATTTCGGATAGAGCTTGTCTTACACTATCCAACCTTTTTGGCTGAATAATCGCTGTTACCATTTTCATATTAATACTCCATATAACAAAAACAAAAAGGCCCACTACCTCAAAAAAAGGTAGCAGGCCTCTATACCAGTTCAGCTCAACTTTAAACTGACGAAAAAAAACGCTTATCTAGGTTAATTCCCAAATAAACGTCATTGTCTTTTCTTAAAAACCAACGTTGGAATTCAAGTAATATGAATTATACATATCAAAATTATTTAGTGTTCAGTATTTTTAGGAATTCTTCTTCTGTTAGGATTGAAACACCGTTTGCATTGGCTGATTTAAGCTTTGATTGCCCAACACTTTCACCAGTAATTAGAAAATCAGTTTTTGAACTTACACTCTTACTTACAACAATACCAAGAGCTTTAGTTTGCTTTTCTAATTCAGCTCGAGGCCGACTCATTGCTCCAGTAAAAACAATTTTTTTATTACGAAAAGGGCCATCACTTTGGATAGCATTTATTGATAAAAATGTTTTTTCTAATTCAAAGCCTCCTAAAACCAAAGCATCATATTGAGGTTTAACTGATAACAAACCCTTAAAAATAAGCTCAGCAGTGAGCTCAGCAAATCCATCAATATTTGAAATATCTTCAACTGATAAATTAAAAACTTGACTGATGGAATAGTTCTTTAATAGGTTTTCACAGTTACCCATTCCTAACCTGTTAACCCCAAAAGCAGCTAAAAAACGCCAATCTTCTATACTTTCTTGCCTTGATCTAATTAGCTGTTCAGTCAGATTTTGAGAAGTTTTCTCTCCAAAACCCATAGAGATTAAATCAGTTGCTTTTAAAGTATAAATATCACTAACTTGCCGAATACCTTGGTCATATAGCTTTTGAATTGTAGCCTGTCCAAATCCATCATTGTTAGCTAATATTTTATAAAAATAAACCATTTTCCCTATAATTTGATCAGGGCAAGAATCGTGATTGAGGCACATTAAAAAGTCTGAATCCCACGATAGTTTGGCATTACAGCTTGGGCATTGGGCTGGTATATCTACTTCTGAAGGCTTAAGAACCTTATTAATTTTAGGTATAACTAATCCGCTTCGAGTTAATTCCACAACACTTCCAGAACCAAGTCCTTGTTCTTTTACAAGTCCATAATGGTGCCCAGTTGCACGATATATTGTGGCACCACTAAGCAGTGTCGGTTCTAATTCAGCAACCGGTGTAATCTTTCCGGTCCTACCAACTTGAGCAGTTACAGATAAAACTTTAACTTGGGCTTTTTCTTTATTTTCTTTATAAGCTATTTGCCAGCGATGAAATTTTCGATTCGAACCCATATGTGTTTTAAGTTCTGGATTAATTACCTCAAAAACCGCGCCATCTATATCAAAGTCAACTCCAGCCTCTAGCTCATTTACAATATTTTCAAAATTATTGGTAAATGTATCTATATCTCCCAACCATTTTGGCAACTGACTAAAGGGAACAAATAATGCAGCCTTATTAGTTATTGCATCTAAAGCAAAGTGATTCAACTCTTTTTCTTTAATAAGGCTAGCTTGAAAGTTTCTTGGATATTCAAAGTGATTGCTGAGATGAGACTCAAAATAACTCCTCTTTACAACAATTTCTCCAGCTCCCTGACCTCTTTGACTATCATTAAAAACTCCAAGTCCTCTTTTAAAAACTCTACTTATGTCACTACCTTTATTACCATCACCTCTTGTATAAAGCTTAGTTCCATCGTCATAGCCAGCGAAACCATCTAGTTTAGCGGTACCTTTTAATTGAACATCTTTAAGAAGAAGATTAATCTCTTCAGAAGACTTAGAAATTCTTTCAAGCCATTTTTGAATTTCTTCCCATGAATACGCCTTGTTAGTAGAAAGCATTCTTTCAGGCAGCTTCAACTTTTCTTCCGAAAAGCCTTCATTTTCACTTTCTAATTTTTGTAAAAAAGGATGATCGGGTAATCTTTTACCAAGTTCTGCTATATAAACAAAGTCATAGTCCTCATCACTAACTATTGGCTCGCCCTTACGATACATTTGATTGGCGATAATACAAAAATCTAACAACTCGTCATCTGATAAATCACTAATCAAAGTTTTTTGAGTAGTGATTTTTTCAACTGTTTTTTTAGAAAGCATGATTTTTAAAATCTAGCTAATGAAGAGTATGTGG
>JAPYSK010000030.1 GCA_029936515.1 Candidatus Thioglobus sp. | reverse complement strand
ATATGGTGGGGCGTGAGCGACTTGAACGCTCGACCAGCGGATTAAAAGTCCGATGCTCTACCAACTGAGCTAACGCCCCATATGAAAACGAGAAATTATACTGAACTAGTGTGTATTAATCAATCGTAAATTAGCCTTTATTAACAGCTTCTTTAAGGAGTTTTCCAGGCTTAAAAAATGGTACAAATTTTTCAGAAACCTCTGTTTTTTCACCAGTTTTTGGATTGATACCAATCCTACCTTTTCGATGCCTCTTATAGAAGACACCAAAGCCACGAACTTCAACACCTTTTCCTGAAGTAATAGCTGAACTTATTTCGTCAAGAATAATTTCGATCAAGTGTTTTGCATCAACTCGAGAGATCTTAGACTGCTTAGAAATTACTTCAACAAGGTCTGTTTTTTTCATATAATTAAGCCACTATACTATTAGCATAGTGGCAATACTAAAAATTATTTATCTTTTGCTTCTTTAAGTAAATCACCCAGCGTTGAACTAGAAGACTTAGTAGATTGATTATTATAGTCTTTCATTGCCGCTTTTTCTTCAACTGAATCCTTAGCTTTCATACTAAGGCTAACATTTCTTGTTCTTTTATCGATCAAAGTAATAACAACTTCCACTTCAGCACCTTTCTTTAAAACTGTTGAAGCATCTTCAACTCTGTCTTGAGATATTTCTGATACCTTTAAGTATCCAGTAATCCCTTCCGCTAGTTCAACAACAGCGCCTCTTGTATCAACTTCATAAATTACCCCTTTAACAATTGAGCCCTTAGAATTTGTTGTGATATATTGATGGAAATTATCCGCAGTAAGTTGCTTTATACCTAATGAAATACGCTCTTTTTCAGCATCAATATTTAGGATTACTACATCAAGCTCTTGTCCTTTTGAATAAGTAGAAACAATTTGATCTACAGACCGTTTTTCCCACGCAATATCCGCTAAATGTATTAGGCCATCTATCCCTCCAGGCAATCCAACAAATAAACCAAAATCAGTAATAGATTTAACAGTTACATTTATCTTATCTCCTTTATTGTGAGATCCTTCAAAGGCTTCCCATGGGTTTTCTTTTGCTTGTTTCATACTAAGTGAAATTCTATGTTTAGATTCTTGAACATCAAGGACAACAACATCAACCTCTTGGCCTAGTTTTACAAACTTAGAAGGCCTTGCATTTGGATTAGTCCAGTCCATTTCACTGACGTGAACGAGCCCTTCTACTCCTTCTTCAATTCTAACGAAAGCGCCATAATCAGTTAAATTAGAAACAATACCTGAAACTTTTTTACCCATTGGTAAGCGCTCTGAAATATTATCCCAAGGACTTGGAGTTAATTGCTTCAAGCCTAAAGAGACTCTCATTTTTTCTTTATCATAGCTAAGAACTTTAACTGTTATCTTTTCACCAATAGCAAGTTTTTCTGAAGGATGATTAACACGTTGCCATGATATATCAGTAATATGAAGCAATCCATCTACACCTCCAAGGTCAATAAAGGCACCATAATCAGCAAGATTTTTAACAATTCCTTCAATTTCTTTACCAGTATCAAGGTTATCAATTAAAGCCTCTCTATCCGCCGAGTTGACTTCTTGCATTACGGCCTTTCTAGAAATAACTATATTATTTCTAACCTCGTCCATTTTGATAACAATAGCTTCAATTTCTTGTCCAATTAAAAAGTCAAAGTCTTTAACAGGTCTCACATCTACTAAAGATCCAGGTAAGAATGCTTTAATAACGCCTATATCAACTGTCATGCCGCCTTTTACAGAACCTGTAACTATGCCTTTCACTATCTCTTTAGAGTTCATTGCAGCTTCAAGCTCTTGCCAGATTTTAATGCGTTTCGCTTTTTCGCGCGAAAGTAGCGTATGACCTAGGCCATCATCAATTGACTCAAGAGCAACTTCAACTATATCACCTTCATTGATCTCTAGTTCACCCTTAACATCTTTAAATTCGCTTAATGAAATAAAGCCTTCAGATTTAAGACCAACATTAATAATCGCTTTTTCACGATTCATGCCGACTACTGTTCCCATCAATAGGGCTCCAGGCTTTACGTTTTGTTGTATTTCGCTATTTTCAAATAGCTCGGAAAATGATTCTGACATATTATCTCGATGTTGACCGGTAATTATTAAGCTATTTCGGTTAAAACTTAATTCTTATCGGGTTAGTTAAAAAATAAAAACTTGACCGCTCAAGCTTTAACTAGCGTCATTACTTTTGTAACGACTTCATTAATTGTAAGATTTGTAGTATCTATAATTAATGCATCTTTGGCAGGCTTCAAAGGAGAGTGTTTGCGATTTGCGTCTCTTTCATCTCTCTTTTGAACCTCTTCCAAAGTGTGCGAAATTTTACCAGCAATACCTTTATCATGCAACTGTTTTAATCGTCTTTTTGCTCTCTCTTCAACATCCGCAGTTAAGAACACTTTAAATAGGGCATCTGAAAAGACTACTGTTCCCATATCTCTTCCATCAGCAACTAAGCCTGGTAATTGTTTAAATTTTTGCTGCCTTAGCAATAATGATTTTCTAAGAGGACCTATCATGGCATAGTTTGAAGCTAGCTCTGCAGTTTTTTCAGTTCGAAGCTTTGCTGAAATTTCAACATTATCAAGATAAATATTAAGGTTGTTTTGATCAGGGTCTGACTGAAACTTTAAATCAAGATTACTAGCCAATTTTAATAAATCATCTACATTATCTATTTCAATTTCTCGATTAGTTGCTGCAACTGCAAAAGCACGATAAATTGCACCAGAATCTAATAAATTCCAATGAAGCTTTTGCGCCATAATATATGCGACAGTGCCCTTTCCAACCCCACTAGGACCATCTATAGTTAAAACTGGAATCATCTAGTAAGGTCTTTAATCAACAAAAAGAAAAACGACTTGGTTTGACTTATTTTTCATACTCAGGTCTCATATGTGGAAACAATAATACATCCCTAATTGAAACTGAATTAGTAAAAAGCATGACTAATCGATCAATTCCAATACCTTCTCCTGCAGTAGGTGGCATTCCATACTCTAAAGCACGAATATAGTCAGCATCATAATGCATTGCCTCATCATCACCTGCATCTTTTTCATTGACTTGGTCAAGAAATCTTTGTGCTTGATCTTCTGAATCGTTAAGCTCTGAAAATCCATTTGCAATTTCGCGCCCACCAATAAAAAGTTCAAATCGATCAGTTATGAAAGGATTTTTATCATTTCTCCTTGATAAAGGTGACACTTCAGTTGGGTATTCGGTCACAAAGGTTGGCTGAATTAATTTTTCTTCAACGGTAGCTTCAAAAATTTCAATTTGTATCTTTCCTAAACCCCAGCTATTTTTAAGGTTTATACCTAAATTCTCTGCTGTTTTTTTGGCATTCTCTTGGGATAAGTCAGAAGCTTTTAAATCAGGGTTATATTTTAAAATAGAATCAAAAACACTTAAACGTTCAAACGGTTTTGAAAAGTCATATTCATCACCTTGATAATTAATTTTAACCGAACCACAAACCTCAACAGCAATCCCCTTAAGCAAGGTTTCAGTAAGATCCATGAAGTCATGGTAATTAGCATATGCCTGATAAAACTCAGCCATTGTAAATTCAGGATTATGTCTTGTAGAAAGTCCTTCATTCCTAAAGTTACGATTAATTTCAAAAACCCTATCTAAACCACCCACAACCAAGCGCTTAAGGTATAGCTCTGGGGCAATTCGTAAAAATAAATCCATATCTAGGGCATTGTGATGTGTGACAAAAGGTTTGGCAGCCGCACCTCCTGGAATTACTTGCATCATTGGAGTCTCTACCTCTAAAAAACTATGATTAATAAAAAATTGCCTAATATAAGCTATTATTTCAGATCGACGTTGAAACACTTTTCGAGAATCTTCATTCATAATTAAATCAACATAGCGCTGACGATAAATTGTTTCTTGGTCAGATAAGCCATGAAATTTTTCAGGTAAAGGCCTTAAAGACTTGGTAAGTAATTTAATGTCACTTACTCGAACTGATAGCTCTCCAGTCTGAGTCTTAAAAAGAGTTCCAGTAGCGCCAATAATGTCGCCAATATCCCATTTTTTGAATTGGTCATTATAAAAGCTTTCGACTAATTCATCTCTAGTTACAAAGAGTTGTATTTGACCAGAAGTATCTTGAAGCTGAACAAAGCTAGCCTTACCCATAACTCTTTTAAGCATTATTCGCCCTGCAACTGAAACCTTATTATTGCCAGCTTGAAGAATGTCATTAGAAGCCGAATCGAACTCCTCATGTAATGTTTTAGCCAAATTACTTGGCTTAAAATCATTAACAAATGGATTTCCACTCTTTCTAAGTAGCGCCAATTTAGATTTTCTTTCTGATATTAGTTTGTTTTCGTCTTGTTCGCTCACTTTACTCTCATTAATTTTTTGATTTTTCAATTTCTTTCTTAGCAAGTTTTTTTGCCTTGTTAAAGTCTTTTTTAGCTAGCTGATTCTTACCGAGTCGATTATATATTGAACCACGATTATAATATGCTTGGTAAAAATTATTATCTAATTCGATAGCCTTATTCAAGTCTTTTAAAGCTAACTCATCCTTTGCTATTTTAGAGTATGCATTTCCTCGATTATAATAAGCTGCAATATATTCTGGATCTATCGATATTACCCTAGAATATGCCTTTATTGAATCACGACTCTTATTAATCCGGTCATAGCAGTTAGCAAGATTATTAATTGCACCGACATCTTCTGGTTTTAGCTTTAGTGCTGACTCAAATAACTCTATGGCTTCATGAAAATTTTCTTTCTCTTGCTCCATATAGGCTAAACAATAAAATGCCTCTGGGCTATTAGGGTTCGCTGCAATAGCTTTTGCCATACTTTCATATGAAAGATCACTATTACCTTGCTGTAAGTGAAGGTGACCAAGATTTAGATGAGCATTTGCTATTATTTCTTGATTATCTGAAACATAATTAATAAGAGTATTCCAACTCTTGATTGCCAACGATAGATCACCCTGTTTTTGATAAGTATAAGCCTCCACCATCAAATCACTAGTTACTTTATCGTTATTCATAGATATATTTAAAAGTTTATTTTAATAAATTTTTAGCTCTTTCAATCTCAGCAGATGACTTAACTGAAAAGTCTCTTTTTTTTGATATTATTCGAATCAAATAAATAAAACAAAGAACTAAAAAAATCAAAGGCGTAAACCAAAGCAAGTATGTTTTCCAATTAATTGGTGGCTTAAAAATTACAAAATCACCATAACGCTCAATCATAAAAAGGTAAATATCATCATCTGATTTATCGTTTAAGATCATTTTTCTAACTTGCTCACGTAGGTCTTTTGCTAAGCCAGAATTTGAGCCTCCAATACTTTGACCTTGACAAACTGGGCATCGAATATTATCAATTAAATCTAGATAACGACTCTCTTGAGAAGAGTTTTCAAAATCATTAACCTCAATACTTTCAGCGAAAGCTCCCTGAATAAGTAAAAGTAAGAGTGCAAATTGAATAAAATAACGCATTCATATAGCTGTTATTTAAAGTTTAAATTTTAACGTATGCCACTTATAACCTTAGACAATATTTCTCTTAGATTTTCTGAAAAAGTTATTTTAGATGAGATTAACGCGACTATCAAAAAAGGCGACAAAATAGGCCTTATTGGACGAAATGGAGAAGGTAAATCAAGCTTTATGAAAGTTTTAGCTGGAATTATTTATGCAGATGATGGAAATTTGAAAGTCAAAAATAGTACTAGAATTAGTTATTTGGAACAACAACCACCCGAGGATAACGACTATTCATTGTTTAGCGTTGTTGCACATGGGCTTGGTGATACAGGACTACTTCTTGCAAATTATTATCAATCTCTACAAGATGGCAATATCGAAAAGAGCTCACTACTGCAGGATGAGATAGAACAAAAAGATGTTTGGCATTATTTACATCAAATTAAAACTATTTTAAATCGGTTCAAATTAGATCCTGAAGCCAAACTGAAAACACTATCTGGCGGATGGAAAAGAAGAGCGCTGCTTGCAAAGGCAATTGTTCAAGAGCCCGACCTTCTTCTCCTAGATGAACCAACCAACCACATGGATATTACAGCAATTCTAGATTTAGAAAAAATGCTTAAAGATTTCCATGGAACCTTAATTCTTATAAGCCATGACAGATCTTTTGTTAAAGGCATTGTCAATAAAATTTTTGACCTTGACCGTGGAAAATTATCTGTATTTGATTGTGGATATACAGAATATTTAAAACGTAAAAAAAACTTATTAAATAGTGAAGAACTTGAAAATGCTAGATTTAATAAAAAACTTAGCCAGGAAGAGACATGGATTCGTCAAGGAATAAAGGCAAGAAGGACGCGCAATGAAGGTCGCGTTAGAGCACTTGAGGAGATGCGTAAAAAGTTTGTAAGTAGGCGTAAACAACAAGGTCAAGTAAAAATACATACACTAGAAGATGAAAAGCGAGTCTCTAAGATTGTTTTTGAAGTCAAAAAAATTAGTTATAAAATTAATGAACTTGAACTCGTTAATTTATTCTCACTGCTAGTATTAAAAGGAGAAAAAATTGGAATTATTGGAGGCAATGGATCTGGTAAATCTACTCTAATTAGGCTTTTGCTGGGAGAGATTTCACCATACCAAGGCAGTATTCGTCGTTCCAAAACTATTCAATTAGCATATTTTGACCAAATGCGAGAATCGCTTGACCTGAATATGAAAGCCATGGACTTTGTATCTGGAGGAAAAGATTACATAGATATTAATGGCAAAAGTAAACACGTGATAGGTTATTTA
Source organism: Candidatus Thioglobus sp. (assembly GCA_029936515.1). Lineage (GTDB taxonomy): Bacteria > Pseudomonadota > Gammaproteobacteria > PS1 > Pseudothioglobaceae > Pseudothioglobus. The sequence goes on along the minus strand of JAPYSK010000030.1, from coordinate 9,662 downwards.
CGACAGTTTTTATTCACAGGAAAACAAGCAATGGCACCTATTAAGATGTTTTCAGGTGGTGAAAAAAATAGATTAATGTTGGCTAAAATTTTATCTCAACCTGCAAATCTTTTAGTTCTTGATGAGCCAACAAATGATCTAGACGTGGAGACTCTTGAATTGTTAGAAGAGATGCTAGTAGATTACTTAGGAACAGTAATTCTAATTTCACATGACAGAACTTTTTTAAATAACATTGTAAGTTCAACGATTGTAATGGAGGGTGATGCCATTATTGAGCAATATGCTGGTGGTTATGATGACTACATTAATCAAAAATATGAAAACTTGATTGGCAAATACAAAAAACACTCAGAATCAGTATTGAAATCAAAATCTCAAAAAACATCTCAAAAGCTCTCATATAATCAGAAGCAACTATTAAAATCATTACCTAAAATGATTGAAGACCTTGAAAATGAAATCTCAATTGCTCAAAATTTACTCTCTGAGCCTAACTTTTATCAAAACCCAGATGCTCAAAATTTAACTATTAAGCTACGTGAAATGGAAAAAGAGTTAGAAGTGCATTATGATCAATGGAGCGAATTAGATAATGGACAATAGTACAACTCCATTAATTGTTGATCTAGACCATACACTTATAGATACAGACCTATTATTCTTATCTTCCTTGGGTGTTCTAACTAAAAGTCCATGGCTAATAGGGCATTATTGTTTTTGGCTTTGGAAAGGCAAAGGCTACCTAAAAGATCAATTAGTTAGGCGCTTTGAAATTAACATTCCTGAACTTCCATATAATGAAAATGTTATTAGTTACATCGTGCAAAGAAAAAAACAGGGATGTAAAATAATTCTAGCCACAGCTTCTCACAAGAATTATGCTTTTGCTGTTGCTAAGCATCTCAAGATTTTTGATGACGTTATGGCTAGCAATAAAGACTTCAATTTATCAGGACATAATAAAGCTGAAACATTAGTTAGTCGCTTTGGTGAGAAAAAATTTGATTACATTGGGGACCATATGAGAGATATCCCTGTTTGGGAGGTATCTCAATTATCTATTATCGTAAATGCAACTAATCGAATTATTACAAATACTAAGCATCTGAACACATTAATCCTTTCAAGCAAAGACTAGCATCACTCAACTAAAACAGAAATACCTGCAAGAATAATGTAGATTAGAAATGTTGCAAGTAAAACCCAAGACACAACTTTAGAAAAAGAAAGATTCTTACCCATAATGCGAGTATTAAAAAGCCAAACAATATAACTTACGATGAGTGCGGCAATTATTAATCTTAATATAAACATAGGCTGAGTTATTTTTTAAGTCTTTCCTTTATTTTAGTCGCTAATTTGTAATTAATACCCACTACTTTCTGTAACTCATCAAGGCTCGCCTTTTCAATCTCTTGAAGTCCTCCAAAATAATTTAATAGAGCGCTTCGTTTATTAATTCCAACTCCTTTAATTGACTCTAATGGGGATTTAGTAATCCTTAAAGCCATCTTTTTCCGGTGATTTTTTATTGCAAATCGATGAGATTCATCTCTAATATGATTAATGAGTAATAATGCTGGGTCATAAGGGGGCAGGTTGATTCGATTAACCTTTTCATCTTTAATTGTTATAAGTGATTCGAGACCTGCTTTTCTTCCTTCGCCCTTTGCAATACCGACCAACTGAATCGAATCTATGCCAATAGAATTCATTACCATGATTGCTTGATTAAGTTGGCCCAATCCGCCATCAATAAAAATAATATCAGGCATATCTTTTTTTAATTTAAGGAGTCTTGAGTATCTTCGATAAACAGCCTGATTTATTGCGGCATAATCATCTCCAGGGGTTATATCATTAATATTAAATTGCCGGTATTTAGCAACTTTAGGTAGCCCATTTTCAAAAACAACACATGAGGCAGTTGTCGCCTCACCCATTGTATGACTAATGTCAAAGCATTCCATAATCTTAGGAATATTCTTTAAAGCCAAGGTTTTTTTAATACCCTCAAGTTGCTTTTTCTTTGTGAATCTTAATAGTAAATGTTGCTTTAAGTTTTCTTTAGCGTTAAGTGAGGCTATTTCAAGATAATGCCTCTTATTAATTCTTGGCGAGTGAATTAACTTAGTAGATAAAGCAGATTCTAGTAAAGCTTTATCTTTTAATTTATGACTTACAACAATCTCCTTAGGTGTATTTTTTCCTAAATAATATAAAGGCAAAAATGCACTTAAAACTGCTTCACTTGATTCACTTCTTGCATTTTTTGGCAAAAAACTTTCGCTACCAATCTGCTTTCCTGATCTAACAAAAACCACTTCAATGCAATGAATTTCAGTATCAGTTTCAATACTGATAACATCCATATCTGAACTAAATTGTGAGCCATGCCTTTCCTGAATAGTTCTTAAACCGATTAGTTGATCTCTATAGGTTGTAGCAGACTCAAAATCTTGATCGATCGAGGCCTTTTTCATTTTCTTTGAAACCTGATTAAGTAAATTACTAGCTTTTCCGTTTAAGAAAAGAGATGCCATATCTACATCTTGTTGATATTTTGAATCTGAAATTTTTCCTACGCATGGAGCACTACAAAGGCCTATTTGGTATTCCAAACAAGGTCTTGATCGGGCACGATAAAAACTATTACTGCATTGCCTTACTTTAAATATTTTTTTTAATAATGATAGTGCATCGCGTGCTATATGGGCTGAGGGGTATGGACCAAAATATTTATATTTTTTATTTTTCTTACCTCTATAAAAGCCTAGTCGAGGGTGTTTATCATTACTGATATAAATATAAGGATAACTCTTTGCGTCTTTAAGTAATATATTATATTTAGGCTTATATTGCTTTATAAGTTCATTTTCTAATAGCAATGCTTGGGTTTCAGTTTTAGTGATAATAATAGAAAAATCATCAATATTTTTTTGAAGTGCTACCATTTTTTTACTATTGTTAGAATCAACAAAGTAATTAGAAACTCGATTTTTTAAGTTTTTAGCTTTCCCAATATATATTACATTGCCTGCTTTATCAAGCATCTTATAGACGCCAGATTCTCTACTAAGGTTTTTTAGTTTTAACTTAATATTTTGCTTTTTCATTTCTTTATTTATTACATAAATATAGTACAATAGCGACATGAAATTTGTCCTTAATATTTTAAAGGCATTCCTGATCAATTTCAGTTTTATCGGAATTATCTTTGCTAATGTTTCTTGCCCATCGATTTCACCAGCAATGGCTATAGATTCACCTTCGCATCAGGTTGAGGCAATAATTAGTGATGTTATATGCTCTTTTAGAGATTTAAACTCAGAAAGTAAAGTTACTTTTCCCAATACACTTAACCTTACTAAGAGAAAAATTATTCCTTTCATTGACCTTGAATATGCTACAGAGCTTGCTTTAGTTAATCACTGGAGCCTACTCGAACCAAGAGATAAAATAATGTTTGAAAGAGACCTTAAGAATTCATTAATAAAAGACTATGTAAGTACCTTAGCATTTATTAATGATTGGGAAAATATCAATGTCTCAGTAAATAATAACTTCACCCAAAGTGGCAACATTGCCAACGTTAATGTGCTTTTTTTTATAGACAATGAAAATTCAAACCAAAGTGCAACTATAACCCTAAAATTAATTCGTAAAGATCGCTGGAGAATCTTTGATTTAGTTTATTTATCAATTAGCATACTTGATATGGAGAGAATTGGCTATGATTCTAAAATAGGACGTAACGGCCTAAAAAATCTACTTCAAATAATGCTCGAAAGATCTTAATATAAATGTATAAACTCGTTATAAATGGAGGCGTTCCATTAAATGGTAGCATCAAAACCTCTGGATCAAAAAATGCTACTTTACCAATCTTTTTTGCATCAATTCTAGCTGATGGGCCTCTAAAGCTTTCTAACACTCCCCAGCTAAGTGATGTTTCAACAACACTTAGACTTTTAATGGATATGGGCTCAAACTTTGTCCTTGAGGAGAATGGTACAATTCATATTGATTCTTCCTCTCTGAATAATTTATCGGCTGAATATTCACTAGTTAAAACGATGCGCGCTTCTATTTTAACTCTGGGACCAATGCTCGCAAAATACAAAAAAGCTAAAATCTCTCTTCCTGGTGGTTGTGCTATTGGTACACGACCGGTCAATCTTCATCTTGCTGCGCTTGAAAAAATGGGTGCAAAAATTGAAGTTATAAATGGCTATATCTATGCAACTACAGAAGGCCTAATAGGGACCCAAATTAACTTTGATCTTATTTCGGTAACAGCTACTGAAAATATTGTTATGGCTGCCTGCCTTGCGAAAGGAATAACAACAATTAACAATGCCGCTCAAGAACCAGAAGTTACAGACTTAATCTGTTGCTTAAATAAAATGGGTGCAAAAATTACTGGAAAGAATACATCAACTCTAGTAATTGAAGGAGTTGATCATCTCGATGGAGTAAATTATAGTATCTGCCCAGATCGTATTGAAGCAGGAACCTACCTAGTTGCTGCTGCAATTACAGGTGGTAAAATAACTGTCAACAATATCGAGCCAGACTCAATGCGATCTGTTATAGGTAAACTTATTGAGACGGGTGCAGATATTCAAACAACTCAACACTCTATCAAACTCAATATGAAGGGTAAACGCCCTGAACCAGTTAATATTCGAACAAGTGCATACCCAAACTTCCCTACTGATATGCAAGCACAATTCATGGCACTCAATTCTATAGCTGAGGGAAGTAGCACTATTACTGAAACTATCTTTGAAAATAGATTTATGCATGTGCCTGAGCTAAGCCGAATGGGCGCAAACCTTAAACTCGAAGGCAACACTGTTGTTTGTAAAGGTGTAAAATTGCTAACAGGCGCTAATTTAATGGCAACTGACCTTAGAGCTTCTGCAAGCTTGGTCTTAGCTGGACTAGCAGCACAAGGTTTAACAACAATTGAGCGTGTATATCATCTTGATCGTGGTTATGAAATGATCGAAGAAAAATTTAAAATGCTTGGTGCAGATATTGAGCGTGTTCAACACTAAACTATTTATTTGAAAAACAAGATGCTTACTATCGCTCTTTCAAAAGGTCGAATATTAGAACAAACCCTTCCTCTTTTAGAGAAGGCAGGACTTAGCATTTCAGAAAAAGAACTTCAAAGCAGAAAGTTAGTCCTTGATACAAATCTTGATGAAATTAAAGTTATCATAATTCGGGCTAGCGATGTACCAGTTTTTGTTCAACATGGTGCTGCAGATCTAGGTATAGCAGGTAAAGATGTCCTCCTAGAACATGGTGCTAATGGAGTGTTTGAGTTAATTGATCTTGGTATTTCCAAATGCAAACTTATGGTTGCATCAAAACCAGACCAAGATTTAAATGAAGGCACTTTGAAGGTGGCAACTAAATACGTAAAATCTGCTAAAGCTTACTTTCACTCTCAAGGTAGGCAAGTTGAAATTATTAAGCTTTCTGGGGCTATGGAGCTTGCTCCAATTGTTGGTCTTGCAGACTGTATTGTTGATCTTGTTGACACTGGCAATACACTAAAAGCTAACAACCTAATTCCAATAGAATTAATTCAAAATATTAGCTCTCGTTTAATTGTCAATTCAGCTTCATTTAATACCAAACATAGCAAAATAAATGATTGGTTGGATAAAATAAAAGATAACTTATGATCAATAAATTATCTTCACAGCATGAAGATTTTGACTCTCAACTCTCCTCCTTGATTTCTTGGGAAAGTGTTTCTAATAAAGACGTCAACAAAATTGTCGATGAAATTATTACTGAGATTCAAAATAAAGGGGACAAAGCCCTTTTAAACTATACTGTAGAGCTAGATTTAGTAAAGGTTAACTCAATATCTGATCTTATAATTTCTAAAGAAAAACTTAAAAAATCATTTGATGATTTGGATGATATGCAAAAAAATGCACTCACCATTTCTGCTGATAGAATTAAATCATACCACCAAAAACAGCTCCAAAAAACTTGGACTTACAAAGATGAAGATGGAACTGTATTAGGTCAAAAAATCACACCCTTAGATCGAGTTGGTTTGTATGTACCTGGCGGTAAAGCGGCTTACCCATCCTCTGTATTAATGAATGCAATTCCAGCTAAGATAGCAGGCGTTAATGAATTAATTATGGTTGTACCAACTCCAAATGGTGTCACTAATGAACTGGTATTAGCTGCTGCTCACATTGCAAAAGTCGACATGGTTATTACTGTAGGAGGTGCTCAAGCTATTGCAGCGCTTGCTTATGGCACTGAAAGTATTCCAAAAGTTGATAAAATTGTTGGACCTGGTAATATTTATGTCGCAACTGCTAAGCGCCAAGTATTTGGCCAGGTTGGTATTGATATGATTGCCGGTCCATCTGAGATTCTGATAATTTGTGATGGCTCTACTAATCCCGATTGGATAGCAATGGATTTATTTTCTCAGGCTGAGCATGATGAGGAGGCTCAATCGATTCTACTTTGTCCTGATAAAGATTTTATTAATAGGGTTGAAGAAAGTATTAAAAATCTATTACCCACAATGGAAAGAGAAGATATTATTCGAATTGCTCTAAAAAATAGAGGTGCTCTTATTCATACTAAAGACATTAATGAGGCAATATATATCTCAAATATGATTGCACCTGAACATTTAGAGCTTTCAGTGAAAAACCCTGAATCTTTATTAGACAACATAAAACATGCAGGTGCAATCTTTATGGGTAAATTTTCCTCTGAAGCCTTAGGTGATTATTGTGCAGGTCCAAATCATGTTTTACCTACGTCTGGTACAGCAAGGTTTTCATCACCTTTAGGTGTATACGATTTTCAAAAGAGATCGAGTATTATAATGGCTTCTAGTGAAGGTGCTAATAATTTAGGTCAGATAGCTGCAACGCTTGCAAATGGAGAGGGTCTTCAAGCACATGCTAAATCAGCAATGTATCGCGTAGATAAAGAATAATTAGCCAGGCAAAGCCTGATAATAACCATTTTCCTCGATAACCCTAATTGGACAATCAAACAATCTACTAAGATTTTTATCAGTTAAGACTTCTTCTTTTTCCCCATCTCTAAAAACCCTACCCTCTTTTAGCAAAATTACCCTAGATATTTCTGGAGGGATCTCATGAATATGATGCGTAACTAAGATTACTTTTTTTCCTATATTCATTAATTCTTGAATAATTTCTAAATATTGAAAACAAGCTCGTAAATCAAGACCACTAGTAGGTTCATCAAAAACCAAAACTTTTGGGTCATGAACCAATGCTCTTGCTAGAAGGAATTTGCGTTGCTCTCCAGTTGACATTGATGAATATTGACGATTCTTCAATTTTGATATTCTTAGGAGCTCCATAACTTTATCAGCACGATCTAACTTTACAGAGTCAAACTTTTGATGCTGCCATATACCGTCGCTTGCATAATAGCCAGACAAAACTACATAAAGTCCCAAAGCATCATTGGAATAATTATATTGAAGATGCTGCGAGATAACGCCCAAGAGAGTTCGAAGTTCATGAACATTCCACCGATTTTTACCAAAAATGTTTATACTACTATGTTCATTTTCTACAATATAAAGCTCACGATTAATTAGCTTCATTAAAGTAGTCTTACCTGAGCCATTCGGACCTAAAATAACTGTATTTTGATTCTCTCTAATCGATAAAGAGAAGTCATTAAAAACTCTATTTCTTTGCTGAAATACAGTTATATTTTTAAGTTCAATGATATTTTTCAAAACCTAAACTACCTAATTATCACTAGTAAGATAAGTCATCATACCACGCAGAAAAAAACTATTAATTAACTAGCTTAGTTTCTTTAGGCTTAACTTTGGTAGTAGTTGAGATAAGAACATTCCAGTTAGCATCAAACCACAACCAATAAGTCCTCTGGTTGACAAATATTCATCTAGTAGTAACCACCCTCCTAATACTGCAAATGCACCTTCAAGACCTAAAATTATAGCTGCATGAGAGGATTTAGCATGTTGTTGTGCAACAACCTGAAGTGTATAACCAACGCCTATCGACATTACCCCAGCATAAAGTAATGGAATTGCTGTATCAACAATCATATCCCAAGTAATAACCTCTATGGCAATTGCAATAAATAGACTTAACACTCCAGATACACAATATTGAACAAGTGAAAGCTTTAAAGGATCCATTCGTTTTGCCAAATAGCCTATTACTAAAACATGTGCTGCAAAAAATACAGCACAAACTAATTGCAATAAATCACCCTCTGCAATACTAAAGTCTTCATTGATACTAAGCAGATATAAACCAATCAGAGCAATTATGGCACCAAGCCATGTACCAGAGCCAGTCTTCTGACCTAAAAATAATCCAATTAATGGAACAAAGAAGATATATAAACCGGTAATAAATCCAGCTTTACCAGCTGTCGTGTACTGCAAACCTACCTGTTGAAAACTCGAAGCTGCAAACAAAAAAAGTCCAGCAATAGTCCCTGCAAAGATCAATTTTTTTGTTGAAACTTCTACTTTATTGGATGATTTTTTCTTTTTCGAAAGGTACCAAACTAATGGTGATAAAACCGCTACACCAATAAAGAATCTGGCCGTATTAAATAGGAATGGCCCCATTGTCTCCATCCCTTGACGCTGAGCAACAAAAGCAAAACCCCAAATAGCAGCTGCAATGAGCATTAGAATATCTGCTTTAATTGCTTGATTTTTTATAATCATTTAGCTATATGTTTGTTATTTACTTTTTGATAGCTTTTGGCACTATACCATGCGTGACTAAATAAAGTTATTATAACGATAGCGCCACCAATCAATGCATTACTAGAGGGCTCTTCTTTAATGACAATCCAAGCAAGTAAAGTTCCCAATACTGTGCCAAGCGGAAAAAACATTGCTACTTCAGGAGCAGGAATGTATTGAGGGGCAATTGTTATCAAACTAAATGAAACAGAAAGAACAATTCCACTAGCAAAAATATAGAGCATTGACTGAGATGATAGGATTAATGAATCTGCAAAAACAAAACCGATAAAAGCTATCGTAATACCGTTTACAGCCATTGCGGGAACCATATTTACATTTTTATATTTTCTTAAAAGAGTGAAAGAAAAACCCCCAATAATTACCGAGGTTAAAGCAAAAAGGTTGCCCATTAAATTCATTCCACTTGAGTCTCCAGCCATCACAATATAAATTCCAATAAATACAATAATCATCGAAAGCCATGTATAAAATTCAGGTTTTTCTTTTAGCATAATCAATGAAATAATCGCAACCATAATAGGAGAGGTGCTAATAATTACCAGCGTTTTGGCTATAGTTGTGTAATGGATTGCTAAAATAAATGAAGTACCGCCCAAAGCCGTTAATATGCCAATAAGCACCCCTCCTTTACCAATATTAATTAACTCATTAACTGCTTTAGAACGATAAGTTAAGAGCAAAATAACAATAATACCACTAGCAAAAAATATCCCACGCCAGAACAGAACCGTCCAACTATCAGAATCAGCAAGTCTTACCAATACGGCATCCGGAGTTAAAATTACGATTCCAAAAAATGCAATTAATAATCCTTTCAGGTGATTGTTCACACTAAATGCCTATTAGAAATTAACTTATT
>JAPYSK010000078.1 GCA_029936515.1 Candidatus Thioglobus sp. | reverse complement strand
AAGAAAATTTAATCTATCTATTTAGGTTATTCCAGCTTCGTAAAAAAGCTTGCTCAGCAACGAACAGCCATTCCCTTGGTTTTTGGTTTTCAGTGATATATTTAGCAAGGACATAAATGTCTTCAGGATTAGTTTCAATAAGCAATTCAGAATCCTTTGAGGAATTGATAGATAATTCTTTACTTATTGTGAGACTAGATAAAGCACTCGAAGGATCTTGCAAACTCCACTGTGAAGCATGCTCAGTTACCGAATCCTTAAAATTATCGATAGAAGAATAGTTAAAGCGATAACAGTCAATTTCAGAAAAATTGCAGGATAGCTCTTCTGAAATAACAGAGCAGGAGCTTAGTAGTATCGCAAGAAAAACAAAAATTAATTTGTTTTTAAGTTTATAAAGCGATAGCATAAGAGAGCTCTGTTTCTATTGAAGAATTATTAGGGTTGGTTGCAAAACCCAGCTTAAGATCTTTATAGTCCATACCAATATAACTTGAATGTAGCCTATTTGAATTGTCACTATGATTTAGATTATTTGTAATCGTATGTTTAACTGAAAAAGCCAAATTTTCATTTAAGTCTTTGCGATAAGATAGTCCATAATTTAATTGCCTTGATGAAGAGTCTAGGTCAATGTTTTTGATAGTTTGATTTATATTTCTATTTGAATCTGCCAAGCTTGCAGTTTTGATTGCTATTGAGCCGCTATCAACTCGATTAGGTTGATTAATAAATATAGAAAGTTGGTCATCATCTGATAAATTTCTCATATCAGCAACTAAAGCAATGCTAGAGGATTTAACATCACTCGCTGAATCAACTAAGCTATTACTTGGACTCGTCATGTTTGTATTTGCAAGGGTTGCTATCCCTGTCAATGAGAGATTATCAAGAAGATGTTTTTGTGCTTTGAGTGCAGTAAAGATTGTTATCGATCTAGCACCGTCAAGAGAAAAGGCATTGGAGCCTATGGAGCCAAGCAAACTATCATTCTCTTGACTAAGACCAGTCATTAAGGTTACAGATTGTTTCTGAAAATCGCCAAATTCTATTGAACTTACAAGACTTTTTTTAGATCCAATTTTTTGTCCATTATTTAACTCAATAGGCATTGTTGCGCCAACTAATAAACGAGCATTAGATATATTAAAAGCACCCCCTATACCTATACCGCCCTCATTAGAATCTAGATATGGCGTATGGTAACTTTGCAAGTTAGGCGATGAGTAAATATTTGAATCAAAGAAGCTCTGAACTGGTAATGCACTTAATCCGATTGAAATTCCTTGATTTAGACTAAAAGAGTCTTTAGTTTTCAATGAATTATCAATAGGATTTGTAAGACTTTTAAGTTCCTCTGAGAGATTAAATTTAGGTTTATTATTTGATATTAAATTAACGTGATAACTCATGTCATACTCGAAGCCACCACCCAAGTCATCGTAAGTGTATCCTACCTCACCAATTAAGCCTTTTTGAAGAGAGTCCCCCAAAGAATTTGAGGTTAACAGTTTTGAATTTCCTAGTTGATGTTCTTCACCAACATTTGTAGATTTACCAGTATAGATTCTTGTATAAGCGGAAGAAGTAATTGGATTTAGAGCTGCATAAATATCCAATATCCCATGTCCAAACTCATCGTCATACCCATGAGAAACCCCATTACCAAAAGTTACTGCTGCGTCATGAGAAAAAAAAGTGTTATCAGCGGATGCCAACAACCTATCTGTTAATTGTTCTGGGGTTTGGCTTGGAAATGCCTCAGCTAAAACTGCAATCGCTCCAGATATTTGTGGGGCAACAAATGAGGTACCAGAAACACCAGCCCAGTAAGAATTGGTATTGGAACTGTCATAAGCAGCACCAACAATTTGATAACCATCTGCACCTAAACAGTACTTTCCAGTAGAGCCACAAGGGGCAGATTTCCTGGTATAAGTTTCATCGCCAGATGAACCAGTAATTTCAACATTGACTGCAGTTATCCATGCCTCTTCAAGCTCAGAAAATAACTCAGGCAAAGCCGCCTGAAAATCAGCATCTGTATAAGAAGTCGTATTGGATAAAGCATAGACCACAACACCATGATCTTGGAAGTTATCAAGAGCATCGATATACGCATTAGCAGAGGCTTCATTAGAAGTAAGACCACTAGAATGAAATTTTTGTGATATGCCGTAAGCGTTAGTCCAGCTGTTTGAGCTTATATCTGATTTAAGAGTATCAATCTGATAATTAACCCCCCAGCTGTTGTTTTGTGCTACAGCAGAACTTGCATTGTCAGTAGCATTTGCCCAATGCGTTGGGTAATAAGTGTTTCCATTACTTTGATTATAACTTGCTATATGCAAACTAGCGCCTGGTGCTACGCCTTGCATACCGGTTCCATCATCTTCACCAGCGGCCACACTAGAAACTATTAGTCCATGATCCGCTGTCGCATTGGCTCCAGTTGCAGCAGTTTGGGTGCCATATTGAGTAATCGTTTTGGCATTGAGTTCATTGTGACTTGTGTTAAATCCAGCATCTAGTATTGCGATTGTCTCTCCGGACCCAGTAAGACCATATCCATACGCTTTGTGAGCATTAATAACCTCTAGTGGATTCTGTGAGCTTGCTGCACTTGAGTAATTAAAATAATCTAATTCGGTTGTTGCGGCTAGATTTGAAGCGTTCGTTGAGTTATACGTTAGAGACGTGCCAGAATTTAAAAAATTAGAGCTAGCTGAACTGGAAGAAGCAACATTGGAGCTACTACCTCCAAAACACCCTATTAGAGACAGTGAGATAAAAACAATAATCAGTTTCTTAAAAATCACTTATAAGCTAATTAAAGATTCAAAGACAA
>JAPYSK010000029.1 GCA_029936515.1 Candidatus Thioglobus sp. | reverse complement strand
TGGTGGAGGAAGAGGGATTTGAACCCTCGAATCGTTATTCACGATTACACGCTTTCCAAGCGTGCGCATTAAACCGCTCTGCCATCCCTCCAAAAACTGATTTTTAACTCTTTGAGGACTCTATCATTGCCTCAATTTGCTCATCCTCTATACGAGTCATTAATGGTTTAAATTTATTGATTTGATGACTTGTTAGTGGACTCTTAACGTCACCCCAATTAAGTGAATCGATATTAAGAAATACTTCTGACTGCTTTGCCATTTCAGGGAGGACTGGTTTTAGATAAGTCATCAAAACCCTGAACAGGTTAATTGCTAGAGACGTTACCTCGTGGACCTCCTGCTCTTTGCCCTCTTCTTTGGCTAATTGCCAAGGCTTCTTCTCGTCAATGTATTGGTTAGCCTTGTCAGCTAGCTTCATAATAGAGCGCATCGCGTGACCAAAGTTTCTGGCTTCGTAGTGAGCGGCTATTTCTGAGCTTGCAGCAACAAACTCAGCATACAACTCAGGCTCTATTGATTTACTAGAAAGCTGTTTGTCATACTTTTTAACCACAAAAGATGCACTTCTAGAGGCGATATTAACAACCTTGCCAATGAGGTCGGAGTTAACTCGCTGCTTAAAGTCCTCAAGATTTAAATCAATGTCGTCAATTTTGGATGACAACTTGTAGGCATAGTAGTAGCGCAAGTATTCCGGATCAAGATTCTCTAAGTAGGTTCTTGCGTTAATGAATGTGCCACGAGATTTACTCATTTTTTGTCCATTTACTGACAGGAATCCGTGCGCAAAGATTGCATTTGGTGTTCTAAAGTTAGAACCCATCAATGTTGCCGGCCAAAAGAGCGCATGAAAGTAGACAATATCCTTACCAATAAAGTGATAAAGCTCAGTATCTGATCCCTTAGCAAAGAAATCATCAAACTCAAGATCACTGTTATCACAAAGCTTTTTAAAGCTCGCCATGTAGCCTATAGGGGCATCAAGCCAGACATAGAAATATTTGTCTTCGGTGCCCGGTATTCTGAATCCAAAATAAGGTTTATCTCTAGAAATATCCCACTGTTTTAGACCTTGCTCAAACCACTCAGCTAACTTGTTACTAATTTCCTCTTGTAGGTGACCTGCATTTGTCCAATCCTTTAACTGCTTCTCAAACTGAGGCAGGTCAAAGAAGTAGTGCTCAGAATCTTTCTCAATAGGGACAGCACCAGAAACCACCGATCTAGCATTCTTAAGTTCAGTAGTTGAATAGGTAGCGCCACAAGATTCACAGTTGTCTCCATACTGGTCATCGGCGCCGCACTTAGGGCACTCACCTTTAATGAAGCGGTCAGGTAAAAACATCTCCTTTTCAGGGTCAAAGGCTTGCGATATGACTCGAGTCTTTATAAAGCCTGATTCTTTAAGTCGAGAATAAATTAACTCTGAATAATACCGATTCTCCTTGGAGTGCGTTGAATGGAACTGACTAAAGTCAACACCGAAGTCGCTAAAGTCCGCCTGGTGGCGCTTACTGACCTCAGAAATCAACTCTTCAGGGTCAATACCCATCTCGTCAGCCTTGAGCATAATCGGCGTTCCGTGAGCGTCATCTGCGCATACATAGTGGCACTCGTTGTCCTGCATTTTCTGAAATCTTACCCAAATATCGGTTTGAATATATTCAAGTAAATGCCCTAAATGAATTTCTCCATTGGCATAAGGAAGAGCAGAGGTTACAAGTATTCTACGTTTAGACATAATTTGTTACTAATAATCCCAATATTATTAGGGATTCCAGAGATAGTTGTACGATAAAATAGCGTTATTTTACCGACTGAGGTCATCAAATTGACAACTTTAACGCAAGACAAAATTGAAAAAATTCTTAGTACTGTGATTGATGCGCATACTGGTAAAGACCTATTATCATCTGAAAACGTCAAGAATATTACAATTGACGATGAAATTGTTAACGTTGAGCTTCTTCTTAAGTACCCAGCAATTAATTACCATGAAGAATTGAAAGGATTAGTAGAAGAATCTCTATCTAAAGCAGGAATTAACTATTCAAACATATCTATAAAGTCAAAAATTGCCTCTTACGCAGTTCAGGGTGGCGTCAAAGCATTGCCAGGCGTTAAAAATATAATCGCCGTTGCATCCGGAAAAGGTGGTGTTGGAAAATCGACTACAGCGGTCAACCTAGCACTCTCACTTCAATCGGAAGGTGCCCGAGTCGCTTTACTTGATGCTGACATTTATGGACCCTCTCAGCCGCGCATGTTGGGCGTAAAGGAACTTAGGCCTCAAGAGTCTGAAGGTGGTAATATGAAGCCTGTTATCGCTCATGGACTACAGTCAATGTCTATTGGTTTTTTGGTTGACGAAGCGTCCCCTATGGTGTGGCGTGGACCAATGGTAACTCAGGCCTTAGAGCAGCTTTTAATGAATACAGAGTGGGACAATGTTGACTATATGATTGTTGACCTTCCACCTGGTACTGGGGACACTCAGCTGACACTTTCACAAAAGATTCCAGTTAGTGGCGCCGTTATCGTTACTACACCCCAAGATATTGCACTTATTGATGCCCAAAAAGGTCTCGCCATGTTTGAAAAGGTTAATATTCCAATTCTTGGAATTATTGAAAATATGTCAATCCATATCTGCTCAAACTGCAACCACGCAGAAGAGATATTTGGTCACGGTGGTGGTGAACGCATGGCTTCAGACTCAAACACTAATTTTCTTGGCGCCCTTCCGCTTCAGCTCGATATACGAACCGATGTCGATGACGGCAATCCAAGTGTCGCCAAGGACCCTGAAAGTAAGGTCTCTATGATGTACCAAGAGATCGCTCGAAAAGTGGTAGCAACCCTTTCACTACAAAGCGAAACGGTAGGCGCCTTTCCAAAGATTACAATAGAATAATAGCGACTATCAGTTAGTGGTTTTCTGAGACCTGATTGATGGTGTATTTTGGTATCTCTATAACTACATCCTCTTCAGAGACAATTGCTTGACAGGATAGCCTAGAGTCGGGGTCAAGGCCCCAAGCCTTGTCCAGAAGATCATCCTCAATCTCGTCAGACTCTTCTATAGTGTCAAATCCCTCGCGCACGTAAACGTGGCAGGTTGTGCATGCGTTTGACATTTCGCAGGCGTGCTCTATTTCGATGCCGTTATCTAATAACGCCTTACAGACGCTGGTCCCTGCCTCAGCCTCAATAACAACCCCCTCAGGACAAAACGCTTCGTTTGGTAGGATAATTATTTGAGGCATAGTAATATTCTATAGTTGTTAGTTAAATTCATCAATACTATGGCCTTGCATTACATCCATAATTGACTTATTCATTCTCATCTCAACGAACTTGGCGCTTGTCTTTTCGAGATTGAGAGTTGCATTTTTAATACTTGTAACGTCATCCGACTTAGAGATTGATAGAAGCTGTTCTCTTGCTTTAAGGATGCTATTAAGCATAGCATCGTCTAGTAGTGCTTTGTCAGCTTCTAAGGCTGAATCGATAGCCTCGATTGTACGATCTGCATCAACCTTTTGTTCTTGTAATTGCCTTAGAAGGATGTCTTCATGTGCAAATACAACCGAATCCTTAAGCATTTTCTCCATTTCCGCACCGTTAAGACCATAAGAAGGCTTGATCACTATTTCTGATTTAACTCCTGAGGTTTCCTCTTTGGCAGATACCGAAAGTAATCCGTCTGCATCTACTTGAAATTCAACATGAATGCGAGCACGACCAGCAACCATTGGTGGTATTCCTTTTAGTTCAAAGCTTCCTAGTGAGCGACAATCCTTAGTTAGCTCTCGCTCACCCTGAAAAACATTAATGCTCATTCCAGTTTGACCATCCTTGTAGGTGGTAAATTCTTGTGCACGAGTAATGGGGATTGTTGTGTTTCTGTGTATTACTTTTTCAACTAGACCACCCATCGTCTCAAGACCGAGAGACAATGGTAATACGTCCAATAATAAAATGTCATCTCTACTCTTATTTCCTGCCAATATATTGGCTTGAATAGCAGCACCCTTAGCTACGACCTCGTCTGGATTGATTGAACATAAGACCGGCTTTTTAAAGATTTCTCCTACTCTATCTCGAATTGCTGTCATTCGGGTTGATCCGCCAACCATAATGACTTCTTTAACTTCAGAGATTTTAATGCCCGCATCCCTAACAGCCCTTTTTGTTAACATCAAAGTTCTTTTGATTAACTCCTCACCCAAGGAATCAAAGTGAGGCTTTGAAATTTGATATGATTTATTATCAACAATAAACTCAGCACTATCTTTGGTGGTAAGCTCTTCTTTAGCAGATCTTGCAAGCTGCCTAATCATCTGGATTTGAGTAGCAGATAAATGACTCAGCTTTAGTGATCTAATACAGTCATCAATAATTAAATTATCAAAATCATCCCCACCTAAGTTGGAGTCACCTCCCGTTGAGAGTACCTCAAAAACGCCCTTATTAAAGCTTAATATAGAGATATCAAATGTACCCCCACCTAAATCATAAACCGCATGAATACCCTCTTCACCCGACTCTAAGCCGTAAGCAATAGCTGCTGCAGTTGGCTCATTGAGTAGCCTTAAAACGTTAATTCCAGCGAACTTAGCTGCGTCCTTGGTTGATTGTCTTTGGGCGTCATTAAAATAAGCGGGGACAGTTATCACTGCTCCCTTAAGTTCACCGCCGAGTGCGTCTTCTGCTCGTTCTTTTAGGGCTGACAAGATGCTAGCAGAAACTTCTACCGCTGAGACTTCGCCAATTGATGTTTCAAATGAGACGTTGTTACCATTCTTGACTAACTTGTAAGGTAAATTTTTAAATTCACAGGCCTCACTATAGTCAACGCCCATATAGCGTTTAACAGAAAGGATGGTGTTGGTTGGATCTGTTGTAGTGTATTGATATGCATCAAACCCTACTGTTATTTTATCCTGCCCATAATGAACAACAGATGGAAGCATTGAGTTATTGTTTTGATCGGATATCAGTCTAGTCTGACCACTCATTACACTAGCAACAAGTGAATTTGTTGTACCTAGGTCAATACCACAAGCCAAGTTATGATGGTGAGGAGCTGTTGATTGCCCGGGCTCTGAAATTTGAAGTAATGCCATCAGTATGTCCTAAAACCATTCATCCATTAATGCGTTAGCTTCTTTATAGAGTTGATCAAAGAATTTCAACTCTCGAACGTGCATTTTTATAACTAGTTGATCGCTTGAAAGATTATAGGCCTCAGAAATTAATTCAATTTTTTCTTCAATAAAAGAATCTACGCGCTCTATAAAATCATCCAAACCCAAGTTATTTTTATTTTCTTCTATGGCCTCTAATTCATCTCTTAATTCAATTTGAGATAGTAAAAAACCCTCCTCCATGGCTGTATCTTTTTCATCAAACGCATCCATACCTTCTAGTTTAAGTAGGTAAGTAGCTCGACTCAGTGGAGTTTTAAGGGCGCTATAGGCAGAATTAAGAAGTGAAGTATTTTGAAGCGCTTGTAGTTTTTCAGGCTCACTTTTGGTTACAAAGTTGTCAGGATGAAATCTTGATATCTCTACCTGATAAGACCTCTTTAATACAGCTTCATCAATAAAGAAAGAGGTTTCAAGATCAAATAACTCAAAATAATTTTGCATCAACCAAGCACCTTAAGAACTTTATAGAGTTATTTAAACGGTGAATGACTCACCACAACCGCATTCAGCTTTAGAGTTAGGGTTATTAAATTCAAATCCTTCATTTAAGCCTTCCTTTTGAAAGTCAATCTCAGTGCCATCGATATAGATTAGGCTTTTTGCATCAACAATTACCTTCACCCCTTTATCATTAAAAAGAGTGTCATCGTCATTAATAGTATCAACAAACTCCATATTGTATCCTAGGCCTGAACAACCGGTCGTTTGAACAGATAACCTAACACCCATTCCAGATCCTCTATTGGATAAGAAATCAGTCATACGCTGTGCTGCTTTATCAGTTAAGGTTATTGCCATTATTTGCTAGCCTTACTTTTTAGATCATTAATTGCTGCTTTAATTGCATCTTCAGCTAAGACCGAGCAATGAATTTTTACTGGAGGAAGTTCCAACTCTTCAACAATTTCTGTATTTTTTATTTGCGAAGCCTCATCGAGCGTTTTTCCTTTAACCCACTCAGTTAAAAGAGAGGATGAAGCGATCGCTGAACCGCAGCCGTAAGTTTTAAATTTAGCTTCTTCAATAACACCATCATCGTTAACCTGAATCTGTAATCTCATTACATCTCCACAGGCTGGTGCGCCAACCATTCCAGTCCCTACATTTAATGCATCTTTATCTAAAATACCTACATTACGAGGGTTTTCATAGTGATCTAATACTTTTTTGCCATATGCCATAAGTTACTCCGAATTTAATTTTTAATTTTACTCTACAAGGTTACATATTATTAATTTAAACGCTTAATTTATTTAGTGAGCAGCCCACTCCACTGTACTTAAATCAATGCCATCTTTAAACATATCCCATAAGGGCGATAAATCTCTTAATTTTTGAACTTTTTCACATACCAGCTTGATTGCATTATCGACATCATGTTCAGTTGTATAACGACCAACACTGAAACGGATAGAGCTGTGTGCCAATTCGTCAGTCAGACCTAGTGCACGAAGTACATATGAAGGCTCAAGACTGGCCGAGGTACAGGCCGAACCGGAAGATACAGCGACATCAGAAATTGCCATCATTAAGGATTCACCTTCAACGTAATTAAAACTAATATTCAAGTTTCCTGCAATTCTGTGTTCAAGGTCGCCATTGACAACAACCTCTTCCATATCCGCAAAGCCAGCGAGCAGTCTTTCACGAAGTTTCAGAGTTCTTTCGCCTTCCTCCTTCATTTCAGCTTTGGCAATTGCAAAAGCTTCACCGATACCAACAATCTGGTGAGTGGCAAGTGTTCCAGAGCGCATACCACGCTCGTGACCACCGCCATGGATCTGAGCCTCAAGTCTAACTCTTGGTTTTCGAGAGACATAAAGAGCCCCCATCCCCTTTGGTCCGTATATCTTGTGTGCTGAAAAACTCATTAAGTCAACCGGGAGTGATTCTAAGTTGATCTCTATTTTTCCAGCAGACTGAGCAGCATCCACATGAAAAAATACCTTATTTTCTCTACAAATATCACCAATAGCTTGCAAGTCTTGAATAACGCCAATCTCATTATTTACATGCATAATTGATGCCAAAATAGTATCCTCTCTTATTGCGCTTTTAAAGACATCTAAGTCTAACAAACCGTTCGGCAATGGGTCCAGGTAAGTCACCTCAAATCCTTCTCTTTCTAGTTGGCGACAAGTATCTAGGACAGCCTTATGTTCTGTTTTCAGTGTAATAATGTGTTTACCGCGCTTATGGTAAAAATGAGCAATACCTTTAATTGCTAAATTATCAGACTCCGTTGCACCCGACGTCCATACGATTTCTCTAGGGTCCGCGCCAATCAAATCAGATACTTGTGATCGCGCCTCGTCAATAGCCTTTTCAGCTTGCCATCCATAATAGTGAGAACGCGAAGCGGCATTGCCAAAGTCACCTTCCATTGTTAAATATTTAGCCATTTTTTCAGCAACACGAGGGTCCACAGGTGTAGTAGCTGAATAATCCATGTAAGTTGGAGTGATCATTATTTAAATTCCTATACTGTTAATTTAACTTTTATATCTTGATTAGTGTAATAGTCATCTATGACCTGTTGAAGGTTCCTAGAACTAAGGAATCCTCTAATTTGATCACTAACTTCGCACCACAGGTGATGTGACAAACACTGCTTACCTCTTAAACAATTCTTGGAGCCATGACAACGTCGTAGATCAATGTTTTCATCAACAGCTTCAATAATTTCTGTAAGAGTTATATCTACAGGATTAACATTGAGAAGGTAACCCCCACCTGGGCCTCTAATGCTTTTGACTAGAGAAGCTTTTCTTAACTTAGCAAAAAGCTGTTCTAAGTACGAAAGTGAAATGTTTTGTCTTTGAGATATCATATCAAGAGTGACTGGCCTAGATGAATCATTTGATGCTAAGTCGAGCATTGCAGTGACCGCATACCTTCCTTTAGTTGTTAATTGCATAATAATCCTCAGTTTGTAAAATTTAGAGAAATTATACTAGTAACCAAGTAAAATAGTCAGGTATTTAATTCACTTAACAATTTACTTAGATTCAAGCTCTTTCGAGTCTACTTGTAAACCTTCTGAGTTGTTCGAAAGCTTAGCCATCTTTTTGTCAATTTCAGCTAAACGCTCAATAATAGAATCAACAGCTTGAACTGTCGGGTCATTGGAGCGGTCACTTGAACTAGCAGCGTAAGAATCAAAGGTGTCAGTATCGATAGCTTTTTTCGTTACAATTCGACCAGGGATGCCGACGACAGTTTGGTTATCATCGACAGACCTAACAACCACCGAGTTGGACCCAACGCGTACATTTTTTCCAAGCGTAATCGGACCTAAAATTTTTGCTCCAGCACCGATTACAACACCATCCATTAAAGTCGGATGACGCTTCTCTTTGTCCCATGAAGTTCCACCAAGAGTAACCCCGTGATACATCATACAGTCATCACCTATTTCTGCAGTCTCGCCAATAACGACACCCATACCATGATCAATAAAAAAACGTCTCCCAATCACAGCGCCTGGGTGAATCTCTATACCTGTAAACCAGCGAGCAAATGTAGAAATAAATCGAGCCAACCAGTAGAGCTTATATCGCCATAAAAGATTAGTAAATCTATAGATAATTACAGCCTGAACACCAGAATAACAAGTAAGAATTTCAAACACATTTCTTGCCGCAGGGTCTCGCTTAAAAACGCTTCGAACATCTTCAATAATTCTCATAGATTTATTATACCATTATTGGTAGATAGGAAATTTCGAGACATAAATATATAACCATTACAATTATGTTAATAATTAACTCTTAATTATAAGAATGCGTCGATTTAAATCTTCGATAACTCCACATATATTGCTCAGGAAACCTTTTGACAAGTTCCTCAATGGTTCTGTTCATAAGGGTCACTTGTTCAAGTAAGTTTTCGCTATTAAGATTCAAATCTAAAGGCTCTAAATTCAAATCAAATCCTTTTCCGTTATCTAGACGATTTGCCCAAAACATAAGCACCTGAGCGTTGTGTTTTTTTGCCAACTTAACTAACAAGGTCATTGTATTTACAGGATTATTAAAAAAAGGAGCGGTAATGCCGCCATCTTGACCTGGGTCTTGATCAGGCAATATACCAATCAGTTGCCCTTTTATTAGTGCACGTTGTAATTTAAGTATTCCTGAGTGATCTGCACTAGCCATTGTAAGGTTGCCTTTATTTCTGCGCAGAAACAAATAATCATTTTGTTTTTGATTCTTAAGAGGCTTGTACAAAAAGGTTACCTCCCTATTATCAGCAAGGACTCTACCTGTAATTTCCCAGCACCCAATATGGGGTACTAATAAGATTGTTTTTTCTCTTGAATTTAGATACTGCTCACCATGAAAATTACGGATATACTTTGAGTTATCAGTAAAGCTTTGATTCCATATTCGGCTTGATTCTGTTAAATTCTTTCCAGTTTCAATTAGGGCTTTTTTAACGAGCTCACGCTGTTGAATTTTTGACAAGTCTGGCAGACAAATTGCGATATTTTGAGTTGTTACTTTTTTTGCATCAGAGTTAAATAGATAAAGCAATTGGCCAATTAGTGATCCTAATAAATGATTAATCTTTAGAGGCAAAAGTGAGCACAAAGATAAAAAAAGACCAGTCATGTTTAGTTAAATAACTGATCGATTGCCGCTTTATAATCAATAATTATTTTTTGGTAAGTTGCTGCTGCTTGAACGTAAGTCAGATTGGCCAAGTTGGCATTCTTTTTAGCAGCGATTACCAAGGACTTTTGTCCACGAGCCTCGCTATACTTAGTTTGCTCTTCGATAACCTTTTCGTTAGCCAGTGCGCCCTGCTCAAGATAAAGAGTAACGAGTTCTGACAAAAGATCAATTTGAGCTAGCAAATAGTTAATTTGGTACTCATCATTAATCTCTGCTTCTCGTTTTTGAGCATTAATAGTAGCGATACTAATCTCTGTACGCTCAACATCAACTAGCTCTTTTCTAACACCTAATGGGTAAGAAATATCCACACCAATGTTCCAAGAATAATCTCTGTTGCCAAAACTACCAAAGTATTTATCGTCTTCTCCCAATGCAGAAAGACCTAGATTTAAATTAACGCTTGGCATGGTCTTATTTTCGAAGGTTTGAAGCTGCCTCTGGAGTCTAGCTTTATCAAAATCAAATTTTTGTAATGATCTTGAATCTTTAACAAAAGTAGCTGGATCAACCTTCATCATAGTGTGTTCTTCATATAAATCCATATCTACTATCATGTCAGACTCTTGAGCACCAATAAGGGAAGCCAATTCCCTTCTTTCAATGATTAATTCTTTTCTAGATTGAAGTGATTGTTGTTTGGCTTTGAGATACAAGTCCTTATCCTGAATGAGGTTAGATTTATCGATCAAAGAGTTTTTATACTTTTCTTCAGTTAAATCAAGCTGTTGTTTTGATAACTCAAGTTCACGCTTGTGAATTTTAACAATTTCTTGCTTAAGTGCTAAGTCAACAAACTTAGAAAGCTTTAAAGCTAAAAAGCTTTCAGCCTGCTCTTCAAGACTTACTTTTTTTGCAATTAAATCAAGAGAAGCTATATCTACGGCTAAACGATCATTAATACCATCTTTGTTCTGGAGCAAGGGTCTTATATAATCTAACGAAAGAACATTTAAATGTGTAGCAGCACTGTCTTTATCATTACGAGTTAAAGAGTGCTTTAAATTAAGATTAGCACCTGAATTTTCAATTATCCTGCCAGCAGAAACTTCATAGCTGGTGGTATATAGATCTTTATAAAGCCTAGTGGATGTATCCTCTCCGCCAGAAAAAGATTCACTAGCACCTGCCTTAATATTCCAGTCAGAATAGGTTAGTGAAGCTTTTTGGTCAAGAAGGCTTGTCTTTTCAGATAAGGAGAGCTGAACGAAAAAAGGATGTGTCTCTATCAATTTTGCGCTGAATTCTTCTAAAGTGATAGCATTTGCATTTACACTGAAAAAAATAAACACAAGTACAATAAATCTCTTAAACATCTTTTTCCCCTTTTTATGTGAACTCAACAAAATTTTTTAATTACTGAGAAGTTTAGAGTATTAAGTGATGATTTTAGTGAATTTTTAGTGAATTTTGAAAGGAATATATAATTACAAAATAAATATAAAAATGAATATTACAAATCGTTCATTATTATATTGATTACTTCATTCAGTTTTTTCCCGGTGGTGTCGATAACAATTGTAGCGACTTCCCTGTAATATTTATCTCTTGCATTAACAATCTCGGTAATTGTTTTTTGTCGATCACTACTGTTCTCAAGTAGGGGTCTAGTTTTCGATTTAGCGGTTCTTCTAAGTAGTTGCTCTACAGAGGATGAAAGGTATACAACCACCCCTGCATTTTTTAACACTAGTCTGTTTTGAGGAAGTAAAACTACTCCTCCACCAGTAGCGATGACTATATTATTCATATCACACAAGCTTTCAAGGACTTCAGACTCTCTTCGCCTAAAACCCTCTTCACCTTCGATATCAAAGATGTGATCAACGCTAACGCCAGTTTTATTGATGATTTCATGGTCTGTATCAAAAAAATCTTGATTTAATTTACTAGCAAGTTGACGACCTGCAGTCGTCTTACCACAACCCATAGGGCCAACTAAAACAATGTTTTTTGAATTGAGCTCCATTTATCTATATAAATCTCTATTTCTCTAACTCATATTTAGCACCGCAATAAGGACAGCTCGCCTTTCCATTGTCAGAAAATGAAAGGAAAACCTTTGGGTGCATATTCCATTTTGGTGCATCTTTTGGTGGACAATGAAATGGCAACTCAGTATTCATTACCAATCTAAAGCTTAAATGGGGTGAGCTTCGATTACTCAAGAGCATCTGCCATTTGATATCCAGTCTCTATACTCATTATTGCGTCCATGAACACAATCAAAATATAGGGATTGTAGTTTTTCAGTAATAGGGCCACGAGTACCGCTTCCAATTTGATGATCATCTAGTTCTCTTATGGGGGTTACTTCTGCAGCAGTCCCTGTAAAAAATGCTTCATCTGCTTGATAAATTTCATCACAGGTCAGGTTCTTTTCAATAATGTCATAGCCAATAGATTGCGCTAGTGTGAAAATTGTATCACGCGTAATTCCAGGCAAGGCAGATGTTAAATATGGGGTATAGAGTGTATCTTCATTTATGACAAATATATTCTCACCACTACCCTCAGAGACATAACCATCAACATCTAACATTAAGGCTTCATCATATCCTGCATCGAGCGCCTCTTTCAATGCCATCATCGAGTTAACATAGTTTCCATTTGTTTTAGCTCTACTCATCGAAGGGTGTCCATGGTGCCTAGTAAAGGACGAGGTTCGAATTTTAATACCATTTTTAATGTTATCTTCACCAAGATAAGATCCCCACTCCCAGGCCGCAATCATTACGTGCACTTTTAAGTTGTCTGCTCTTAATCCCATACCCTCTGAGCCATAAAAGCACATCGGTCTGATGTATGCAGATTTTAAGTTATTTTTAGTAATAACTTCTCTTTGGGCTTGATTTAAAGTGTCAGAGCTATAAGGAATTTTCATCCCAAGAATTTTTGCTGAATTAAACAATCGATCGGTATGTTCATCAAGCTTAAAAATCGCAGGCCCATCCGAAGTCTCATAAGCACGAACGCCCTCGAATGCGCCCATTCCATAATGAAGGGTATGAGTAAGTACATGAATTTTAGCTTCGCGCCAATCTAACCACTCTCCATCCATCCAGATGAAGCCGTCTCTATCTTCCATAGTAATCATAAAAACCTTGATTTTTTAATAAATTAAATCTAAATAGTAGAAATATTATTTGAACTATTTTATACATTTAAATACGAGATTATACCCATCTAATAGGGTTATTCATAAAATATAATGTCTATTGATTTAGATAATAAAAAGAAAAAAAATTAAAAAAAATGCTGCGCTATGAGATTAATTTTTTTCTGAATTTTCAATCAATAATTTATCATAAATCACAAGGTATAATTGTTTTAGAATATTATATTATTTAATTTTTATAAAATGGAATTTAACTTTTTTACTTTTGTTTTTTTGTTTGCAATATTAACTTCAGTTTTGGCTTTGCTTTGGCTTAATTTTAGACAAGATAAAGCAATTAAGCGTTCATTTAATGAAGTGCCAGATAGCTTCAAAGAAGCTATAACACTTGAAGATCACCAAAAAGCCGGCAACTACACAAAAGCAAAGCTATTAGTAAATCATTTTGAGATCATTTTTTCTACTTTTATTGTACTTCTATGGACGATTGGTGGAGCTATGAATTGGGTTGATGTATTTTGGAGCCAGAGAATTTCAAACCCCATATTGATGGGTACCACCTTTATTGTAAGTATTATGTTAATTGCTAGCTTTATAGATTTACCTTTTAGCATTTATCGCAATTTCGTTCTCGAACAAAAGTTTGGCTTTAACCGTATGACTGTTAAAACTTTTATAGCTGATTTAATTAAAGAGATCCTGTTGACTCTAATTTTAATGATCCCCCTTATCTATGCCATTCTTTATCTTATGAATATTAGCTCTATTGGCGATTACTGGTGGATTTATGTCTGGGTCATTATTAGTCTATTTACACTGACCATGATGTGGATCTACCCATCCTTTATTGCTCCAATATTTAATAAATTTAATCCACTCGATAACGATGCATTAATAAGTAGAATAAATAACCTACTGGAGCGAACAGGTTTTGGAAGTGACGGTATATTTGTAATGGATGGCTCAAAAAGATCTTCACATGGAAATGCCTATTTCACGGGTATAGGCAAAAACAAGCGAATTGTTTTTTTTGATACGCTTCTAAAGGGCATGGAAGACAAAGAGATTGAGGCAATTCTAGCTCATGAGCTCGGGCATTTTCATCACAAGCATACTCGCCAAAGAATGATAAGCTCATTCATTTTTAGTCTTGCAAGCTTAGCTTTGCTAGGGTATTTAATCAATCAAATTTGGTTTTATAATGGATTAGGCATTGCTGAACCTTCGTCTCATACAGCTTTAGTTCTTTTTAGTCTTGCCTTGCCAGTCTTTAGTTTTTTTGTTACCCCCATTAGCAACCTTGTCTCTAGGAAGCATGAATTTCAGGCTGACGCTTTTGCAGCGAGTCATACTGATGCAAATGACTTGATTTCTTCCTTAACTAAGCTTTACAAGGAAAACTCTTCTTCGCTCTCCCCTGATAGGCTATATTCTGCTTTTCACGACTCTCATCCTAGCGCCGTACTTAGAATTGAACGGCTACAATAAAGGTATATTTATCATTAGAGCATCCATAATTACTCTTAGATTTTTTCTCATAAAGTTTTATACGTTCTTTAATCAGATTAAGTTTAGAGTCTCTTTTTAGTGGCGCTAACACGAAGACAAAAATGGCGTATAGAAAAAGTTCAATCTGAAAAAATTGCACGCGCCAACAAAGCACTAACTAAAACTGAGAACAATAGATTATCTGATGAAAAAGAGCAGCAAGGCCTGGTCATTACTAGATATGGCCAAAGGCAGCTTGTAGAATCATTAACTGGAGAGCTCTTTCAGTCTACTGGGAGGAAAAATATTGGACTATCAGTTGCTGGTGACCAGGTTCTTTTTCAGCCAGCCGGGGGTAATGAAGGAATAGTAACTGCAATTTATCCAAGAAGAAATGAGCTTAAGAGACAGGATCGCTTAATTGCTGCCAATATTGATCAACTCTGGCTTGTCGTTGCTATTGAACCTCACTATCAGTTCGAGCTTATTGATCGATACTTAATTCTAGCTGAGAATTCTAAATTACCAATTAACATTGTTGTCAATAAAATTGAGCTCGAAGGTAATACTGAACAGCTCTCTTTAGATTTCTCTAATTATGAAAAACTTGGCTATCAAGTTCATTTTTTAAGTGTCAAAAATAAAACGAATTTAGAAGCCTTTAAAAATCAACTGATCAATAAAACACATATCTTTCTTGGACAATCAGGTGTTGGCAAGTCTTCACTTATTAATTCCCTTATTCCCGACTTAGAGCTTAGAGTTAATGAAATATCAAGCAAAAGTAAATTAGGGAAGCATACTACTACAAACACGACCATCTATCACATACCAAGTGGTGGAGAACTAATTGACTCACCCGGAATTAGAGAATTCCAGCTAGACGAACTCACTGAAAAACAAATAGTGTATGGATTTAGAGAATTTAAGTCGCTAATAGGTCAATGTAGATTTAGGAACTGTCAACACATCAATGAGCCTGATTGTGCAGTTAAAAATGCAGTTGAACTCAAAGAAATTCACCCTTCTCGCTATGAGAGTTATCTAAATATACTCCCATAAGCGTTATTTTTTCAAAAAAACAACTCTTTCTGAAATATAGAAAACCTCAATTTCAAGATAATTTGCCAAATAATTTAATGTTTTTTTACTAAAAAAGCCTATGTGCGATGGGTCATTTTTATAGTACCAATTACTAAAGTCAATTTGCGGGGTTAATAGTTGGGTCATGACGGCAAGATAGGCGTTATTTTTAAGAAGGCCTACAAGTCGATTTATCTCTAGCATAGGGTCACTCAAATGCTCCAACACTTCAGTTGCAGTAATGAAGTCATACTTCTTCTCAAATACTGAATCATTCCTAGCATAGAACTTATCATAAAGATCAATCTTATGTCCACATTCTTCAAGCATAAGAGACAAGGTAGGACCCGGCCCAGAGCCAAAATCTAGGCCACTTGAATTATTTGAAATTTTCTCTAGGAGTGGATCTAATAGCTGAGACAAAAATTGACGATAACGAACATCTTCAGGGTCATTGTTATGAGAGTCATACCTGGCTTTTTCCTCACTCTCTGAGAGGTGATAAATTCTTGGAACGAATACAAAGTCACAATTGAGACAAAGAGAGTACTCACGAATACTCTCTTTATAAAAGTTCTTAGTTTTGTTGGATTGACAAAGTGGACAAGTAATTAAAGAGTTCACTTTAGTCCAATATTAGTCTTTTGAGTTTAATGTGAGTGACCACCAGGTGCGTGAACATGGCCATGAGAGAGCTCTTCTTTATTCGCGTCTCTAATCTCTTCGATACTGACAGAAAAATGAAGAGTTTCACCGGCCAAAGGATGGTTAGCGTCAACCGTAATTTTATCATCTTCAATTTTTATAACTGTGACCACGAACGGGTTTCCATCTTGGTCTTGGGACTGTAGCTGCATTCCCATTGTAACCTCGTCGATGCCTTTAAGTGCAGAGCTAGGAATTTCTTGAATAGCGTCCTGCATAAGAGGACCGTAAGCCTCTTCTGGCTCTATAGAAACCTCCTTTTTATCTCCTAATTTACAGCCCTCAAGCGCTTTTTCTAAACCAGGGATAATGTTTCCATGTCCTTGTAAAAATACTAAAGGTTCAGCACCTTCAGAGGAGTCAATAACTTCTCCTTTGTCATTCTTAAGTGTGTAGTGCATT